>JANMMM010000374.1:0-5571 GCA_031373225.1 Phyllobacteriaceae bacterium
CCATGGCGGCGATCCGGGGCGGATTGCGGTGATGGGCCATTCTGCGGGGTGCCACCTGACGGCGCTGACCGGGCTGCGCGGCGGTCTTGCGGGCGCGGCGGCTCTGGTGCTGAGCGATGTCGAGAGCTACGATCTCGTGGCGTTCATGCAGGCAGGCAAGCGGAAGAACATTTATGGCGATGTGTTCACCGATCCGGCGCAGTGGGAGAACCTGTCGCCGACCACCTATGCCGGGACGCGGCCGCACCCGCCGATTTTCATCGCCTATTCGAAGACGCGCGGCCATAAAGAGGCGGCGGAGACCTTTTCCGCCAAACTCAAAGCGTCCGGCGGGCGCGTCACGCTTTATAACGGGCGGGCATACAGCCACCTTTCGATG
This sequence comes from Phyllobacteriaceae bacterium, assembly GCA_031373225.1. Lineage (GTDB taxonomy): Bacteria > Pseudomonadota > Alphaproteobacteria > Rhizobiales > Rhizobiaceae > JANOYJ01. The sequence continues at coordinate 380 of JANMMM010000374.1, forward strand.
GGCCGGAATTTTGGCGCGGAAGAGGGAGGGATGACGGGGGCGGCGATGGCGTTTTTGGCGGGGGCAATGTGAGCGGCGTGATTTTCTGAGGCTCAAGCCGCCGGTTTCTTCGGCAACCGCTTCTCCGCCATCTCAAGCAGGGCGCGGGTTTCCACAAATGCGGCCCGTTTCCTGGCATCGTCCAAGAACAGAAATTCGCTCTGCCGGTTTTCCTTGGGCCAATCCTTGCCCTCTTCATCGAGCTCCATCAGAAACCAGCGCACCATCGGCGCGTCCTTCGATTTGTTCAGCGGCGAGTCTTGAAGATGTTCGACGTTGCGGGCGAAGTGGCCGGTTTCCTCCAGCAGCTCGCGCACGGCGGTCGTGCGGGGCTCCTCGCCCGGCTCGATATGGCCCTTTGGAAGGACCCATTGCGAGCGGTCCTTCGAGGCCTGGAGCATCAGGAATTTTGTTGGTTCGCCCGGCGTTCTTCTGAACGCGACACCTCCCGCGTGAGTGAGGCCGTCTTCGCGCAGAGGGTTGACCTGCGGCGTGTTTTTCATCGCTTCAAGGGTCAGCACAAACCAATAGGCCTGCTGGGTCGCCTTGTAGCGCTGGTCGATGTAGCGCCAGAGAGCGGGGGCCATCGACGCGAGGCAAATTGCCGCCTTCAGCCAGTCCGCCCGGGCCGCATAGAAGAGCGTCAAAGCGGCGAGAACAATGACGAAGCTGCGGAAAAACTTTGAATTGGCCTCAAAGCGCTGAACCTCGACAAGGCCTTCAGGATGCTCCTTGCTCAGCCGCGCCCGGCACCATTGAAAAGCGTTGACGGCAGCCCCGGCGGAAAGAAGGTGGAGCTGGCGTGACTTTAGGCGGACGGCCTGGATGACGGCGTCATCGGCGCCATCTCCAAAGAGCCAGTCGGATTTTGCAAGGCGTCGGAGCCAGGGAGCGGCGAGCCGCTTGCCTTTAGCCAACCTGACGATCTGCCCAAGGTCCGTGCATTTGCGCAACGGATCGTAGATCCACCCGTCAAGCGCCGCGCCGAGGAGCGAGGCCATGTGGCCGAGCAGATAGCTGGCAAAGAGAAAGACTGTCGCCGCCTCGACGCCGCCAAGCGGAAAGGCCGGGCCTGCGCCGAGCTGCGCGGCGGCCCAGTCCTTGGTCAGATAGGTCAGCAATGCGCCGGGCATGAGGATGGCGAAGAAGTCGATCAGCCCGACGAAAAACTTTTGAGGTTCAAAATTCATGCTGTGCCTCCGCGCCACTCAAATTGAAGATTACCTTTCGGTTTCCCCCGGCGCATGCGCCTCTATCGCCATGGCATGGATCGCCGCCTTCAGCTCGTCTGCCAACAACTGATTAATCATCCGGTGCCGCTCCAGCCGTGATTTGCCTTTGAACGCCTCGCACACTATTTTAACGCGGAAGTGGGATTCGCCTTTACCGTCGAACTGCGAATGATGGCCGTCCGATGTGTGGTGATGGCCGGCGTGCAGGTGGCTTTCGTTGATGACTTCGAGGCGCTCCGGGCTCAGCGCCGCCTTAAGTTTCTGTTCAATATTTGACTGTTGCGACAATTGAAGCTCCTTTTCCTTTACCCGCCGAACGGCTATGGACTGGATTCGGCATTTGTCAATTTGAAAGCACCTGCGCGGAACAATGGATTTAAACTCAAAACTCTTCGATTCAATTCGCACCCGGCCCAAGCGCGGCGAGGAGCCTAAAGCGCAGGCTGTCGTCGGCTGCCAATGGGCCGGCTGTGAGAAACCGGCGACGCACAAGGCGCCGGCGGGGCGGATGCGCGAGGGCGAGTTTTTCAATTTCTGCGTCGATCATGTGCGCCACTATAACAAATCGTTCAATTATTTCTCCGGGCTGAATGACACCGAGATCGCCAAATTCCAGAAAGAGGCGGTCACCGGGCACAGGCCGACGTGGAAAGCGGGCGTCAACGCCGCCTCAAAAGAGGGTGTGGACGCGACGACGCGCTGGGGCCGGGCCAATCCGCGCGCCAAGATGCGCGATCCGTTCGGGCTTTTCAACGATGGCAAAGCGCCGGTGAGCGAACAGCAGCGCAAGCTGAAACAGCTGGAAGCCAAGTCGCTGGACACTCTGGGGCTGCCCGGCAACGCAAAAGGCGAGACAATCAAGGCGCGCTACAAGGAACTGGTGAAGCAGCATCACCCGGATGCCAATGGGGGCGACCGCTCGTCGGAGGACCGGCTGCGCGACGTGATCCAGGCATACAAGCTGCTGCGGCAGGCGGGATTGACCACCTGACCAGACCAATGTCGGACATCTGGTTCGCCTGAATCTCCTTCAATCCTTTGAAGATTTGTCCTAGTGAAAAGACCGGATGGCGGAGGCCACGCCGCGATGGAGAAAAAATGAACAAGATCGACCGCGATATCGCCCATCTGCCGGACACGAATGTGAAAGTGCGCGAAGTGTTCGGCATTGACACGGACATGGTCGCGCCGGCGTACTCTGTGGCGGAAGGGCAGGTGCCGGAGATTGACCCGGACTATCTGTTCGACAAGCAGACGACGCTGGCCATTCTCGCGGGGTTCGCCTTCAACCGGCGCGTCATGGTGTCGGGCTATCACGGCACGGGCAAATCCACCCATATCGAGCAGGCGGCGGCGCGGCTGAACTGGCCGTGCGTGCGCGTCAATCTTGATTCCCACGTGTCGCGCATCGATCTGGTCGGCAAGGACGCGATTGTGCTGCAGGATGGCAAGCAGATAACGGAATTTCGCGACGGCATTCTGCCCTGGGCCTATCAGCATAATGTGGCTTTGTGCTTTGACGAATATGACGCGGGGCGGCCGGATGTGATGTTCGTCATCCAGCGCGTGCTGGAATCGTCGGGCCGGCTGACGCTGCTTGACCAGAGCCGCGTTATCCGCCCGCATCCGGCGTTCCGGCTGTTTGCGACGGCCAACACTGTGGGCCTTGGCGACACGACCGGGCTGTACCATGGCACGCAGCAGATCAACCTGGCGCAGATGGACCGCTGGTCGATTGTCACGATGCTCAACTACCTGCCGCATGACAATGAGGCGGCGATCGTGCTGGCCAAATCCAAGCACTACCAGAACAAGGAAGGCCGCGACATTATCGGCAAGATGGTGCGCGTCGCCGACATGACGCGGCAGGCGTTCATCAACGGCGACCTCTCCACGGTGATGAGCCCGCGCACGGTGATCATGTGGTCGGAGAACGCGCAGATTTTTAAAGATATCGGCTTTGCGTTCCGGCTGACTTTCCTGAACAAATGCGACGAGCTGGAGCGGGGGATTGTCGCGGAGTTTTATCAGCGGGCGTTCGGGGCGGAGCTGCCGGAATCGCATGCGAATGTGGTTTTGACCTGATTTGATGTGGAGCTACCTAAAGGAACGGGTCAAAATCCCTGACAGGATCGTTGCCAATGATTGATCGAACCAAATTGATACGCGATGACGGCGTCGCATTCGATCCGGCCGACTACGCGGTGCTGGTCGAACCATTGTCAGATGAGGATGGCGGTGGATTCTTCGCGCGCATTCCGGCGCTGAACGGATGCGTTGGCGACGGAGAAACCGAGCAGGAAGCCATAGACGACGTGCGGGCGGCGGCCTTGGAATGGGCATCTGCGGCAATCATGCATGGAGACCGGCTTCCCCCTCCCTTGCCCTACTCGCTCCAAGCGGCCGAATAAATAAAGTGAGTGCTCAAGGCGACAACATCCGCACCAAATCGGCGGCGGCTCCCGACCTCGAGCCGTTCCGCACCGCCTTGCGCGTGACGACGCGGGCGATTGCCGCCGACAAGGAGATGGAGGTCGCCTTCGCCTCCGACAAACCCGCTTTGGCGGGGAACCGGGCGCGGCTGCCGGAGTTTTCGAAGAAGATCACGGCGAATGAAATTGCGGTGACACGCGGGCTGGGCGATTCCATGGCGCTGCGCCGCGCCTGTCATGACAGCCGGGTGCATTCCACCTTGGCGCCGGAAGGCAAGCAGGCGCGGGCGATTTATGACGCGGTCGAGCAGGCGCGCTGCGAGGCGGTGGGGGCGATCGCCATGACCGGCGTCGCCGATAATCTGGCAATGATGCTCGACGACAAGTACATCAAGGCGAAGTTTCCGGAGATTTCCAGCAAAGAAGACGCGCCGCTGGAGGAGGCGGTGGCTCTTGCGGTGCGCGAGAGACTGACCGGGCGCAAACCGCCGAAAAGCGCGTCAAACGTTGTCAATCTGTGGAAGGATTTCATCGACGAGCGCGCCAGCGCCGCGCTGGCTGACCTGGCAGGGAAAGTCGGCGATCAGGACGCGTTCGCGCGGATCATCAGAACGATGCTGGCCTCGATGGAAATGGCGGACGACATTTCCGACGATGATCTGAACAATGAGGATGATTCCACATCGGACGAGGAATCGCCGCGCTCGGGCGAGGAAAACAAGCAGGACGATGACGGCGAGGCGGGGTCGGAGGAATCGCCTTCGGACGAGGATCAGTCTTCGGAAGATTCGCAGGAGACCGAGGCGCAGGACGGGGCGGAGACGTCCGATGAAATGTCGGAGGACGACGCGGACGCAGAGACGCCGGGCGAGACAAGGCGGGCGGAGCTGCCGTTCACCAACCTGCCGCCCAACTTCGATTATGATGTTTTCACGCGCGAGTTCGATGAAGAGGTCAGCGCCGCCGAGCTGTGCGATGAGGCGGAGCTGGACCGGCTCAGAGCCTTTCTCGACAAGCAGCTGAACAATCTCTCCGGCGTGGTCGGGCGGCTCGCCAACCGATTGCAAAGGCGGCTGCTCGCCAAGCAGAACCGCTCCTGGGAATTTGACATCGAAGAGGGCTATCTCGACGCGGCGCGGCTGGTGCGCATCGTCATTGACCCGATGCAGCCGCTGTCGTTCAAGCGCGAGAAAGACACCAATTTCCGTGATACCGTGGTCACGCTGCTGCTCGACAATTCCGGCTCGATGCGCGGCAGGCCCATCACGGTCGCCGCGACCTGCGCCGATATTCTGGCGCGCACGCTGGAGCGCTGCGGCGTCAAGGTCGAGGTGCTGGGCTTCACCACCAAGGCATGGAAGGGCGGGCAGGCGCGGGAGAAATGGCTGCATGGCGGCAAGCCCGCGACGCCGGGGCGGCTGAATGACCTCCGCCATATCGTCTACAAGAGCGCCGACCAGCCGCTGCGCCGGGCGCGCCGCAATTTGGG
>JANMMM010000388.1:0-5655 GCA_031373225.1 Phyllobacteriaceae bacterium
TGATTCGACGAATTGGCAAGGCCGTTCGGATTTTTGCCGTTCGCTGATCTCAGCAAGAGCACCGTCGAGCGCACCGCGCCCGCGGACAAGACCGTGAGCTTTGGCGACAGCCGCTTTTCCTCGCCATTTTGGCGGTAAACAATCGCGCTGATGCGGTTTTGCGCGTTCGTCTCGAGTCGGATCACATCCGCGCCGGTTTCCAGCGCGATGTCCGGATCTTTCAGCGCCGCCGCCAGCCCACAGCTTTCCGCGTCCATCTTGCCGGTCAACGTATCGGGAAACGCATCGAAGCCCGTGTTGGCCCGTTTCAGCCAGCGGTCGATATCGACGCCGAGCGGCAGGCTCGCTGGATGCATGCCTGCCTTCTTCAGCCGCGCGCGGACAATTGCAATCGCAGGCTCGTCCGGCACCGGTCTGTGCAGATAGGGCATAGAATGATGCGGTTCGGTCGGGTCTTCGTCCGCCGTGCCGCGCGTCTGGTAAAGCTGCTCGGCTTCACAATACCAAGGCTCGAACTCCTCATAGGAAAACGGCCATGCGGGCGACACTCCGCCTTCGGGGAAGGCAAGTTCCGAAAAATCCTCTTTGCGGTAGCGGAAATGCACCGCGCCGTAGAGTTTGGTGTTGCCGCCGACGACGTAGTAATTGCCCGGACTGAACGGCTTGCCATCCTTGTCGAACCAGGTTTCCTTCGGGCTGTAAAAGCTGCGCTGGAAAATCGCCCGCGCGTCGCGCGTTTCCGGCGTGTCGAGTATGCGCTGGCCCTTTTCAAGGATCAGCACTCTCGCGCCAGAGCCTGCAAGACCCGCTGCCAGCGAGGCCCCGCCCATGCCGGAGCCGATGATGACGATGTCAGGAGAGGCGGTCATATCGGTTTCACCCAGGGCGAGCGTGTCCGACCAATACGCATCGTCAGCGTCTTGATTTCCATGAACTCATCCAAACCAAACCGCCCCAGCTCTCGTCCTGAACCCGATTGCTTAAAGCCGCCGAACGGCATTTCGGGATAGCCGTCCATCCAAGTGTTGGTCCAGATTGTTCCCGCCTGCACACGGCGGGCGAACTCAAGGCAGGTATGGACATTTTCGCTCCACACGCCTGCAGACAGACCGTAGGAAGCGTCATTGGCGAGCGCTATAGCCTCGTCGAGCGTCTTGAACGTCATCACCGTCAGCACCGGCCCGAACACCTCTTCGCGTGCGATGGCCATGCCTGCGGTCACATCTGACACAATGGTTGGCTGATAGAACTGGCCGGAAAGGCCGGGCACCGAGAAGCCGCCGCCGCCCAAACTGACTTTCGCGCCCGCAGCCTGCGCGCCGCGGACGTAGCCGTCAATCTTAGTGTGATGGGCGCTTGAGATAATCGCACCCACCTGCGTGAGCGGATCAAGCGGATCGCCGAAAGGAACCTTGGCGGAGAGCTTGACCACACGGTCAACAAAGTCCTCCGCGATGTCTTCATGCACAATGATGCGGCTGCCGGAATTGCAGCATTCGCCGGCGTTGAAATACACGCCAAACGTCACTGCGTCTGCGGCGCTTTCGAGATCAGCGTCGGGGAAAATTACCTGTGGGTTCTTTCCGCCCAGTTCCAGCGCGACTTTTTTCAAAGTGGAAGAAGCCGCGGCTGCAATGCCTTTGCCTACCGCCGTCGAGCCCGTGAAGGTCACCATGTCCACATCCGGATGTGAGGACATCATCGCGCCGACCGGCTGGCCGTAGCCGAGCACGATGTTGACGACGCCGTGCGGAAGACCCGCCTCCAGCAAAAGCCCACCCAGCATCGCCGTCGTTGAAGGTGTCATTTCCGACGGCTTGACCACGCAGGTGCAGCCCGCTGCCAACGCGAAGGGAAGCTTCTGCGACAATATCCAGAACGGAAAATTCCACGGCGTGATGACTGACACAACGCCCGCTGGTTCCTTCAAGATCACGCCCAGCATGTCGTCGCCCAGCGTGTTGTGGCTGTCGCCATGCAGGGTGCGGGCGAGCGAGGCAGCGTAGCGCCAGAGATCCGCAGAGCCTTCCACCTCGCCGCGCGCCTGCGAAATCGGCTTGCCGCTTTCGAGCGTCTCAAGGATCGCCATGCGCTCGACATTCTTCTCGATCAGGTCCGCGACCTTCAGCAAAAACGATGCCCGCGCCTTGCCCGAAACGCGGCTCCAGCGGCCATCGTCAAAGGCCTCGCGCGCGGCGGCAATCGCGGCCTTGGTTTCGGCCTCGCCCGCAAGCGCTGACACGCTGACGACAACGCCATGCGATGGCGAGACGCGGTCGAATGTCTTTCCGTCCGCGCTGCCAACATGCTTGCCATTGATGAAATGGCGGCCTTGATATGGCGCTGCCGGAACCGCGTTGCGGCTCGCCGGGATAATGGTGAATTCGCTCATTTCATTCTCCCGTGAAAACAGGCTTGCGCTTGGCGCGGAAGGCTTCGACGCCTTCCCGCTTGTCGGTGCTCGCGGCGATCATGCCGCTGCCCAGCACTTCGATCATTGCGGATGTATCCTCGTCCGCGCCCGCATGGATCATGTATTTTGCGACCTCTGCCGCTGCGGGCGACGAGTCAGCGAGCTTGGCGGCAATCGCCTTGGCGGCGCTGAGCGGGTCAGCGGAAACCTCCGCCGCAAATCCCAGCGCCAGCGCCCGCTCCGCCGAAAGCCTGCGGCCAAAAAGCGCCATTTCCTTCAGCACCGGCTCCGGCAAAAGCCGCGCCAGCCGCTGCGTGCCGGACCAGCCGGGCACGATGCCAACCGCAGTCTCCGGCAGCGCCATCTGCGCCTTCGGCGACATGACGCGGATGTCGCAGGCCGCCGCAAGCTCCAGCCCGCCGCCGAAGGCGTTGCCTGACAGAACCGCGAGAGTCGGCTTGCTGAGCCGCGCCAGGCGGTCAAACACCCGGTGGCCCGAACGCACCCAGTAGCGGGAAAATTCCAGCGGCGAATAGCCGGCCCAAGCGTTGATGTCCGCGCCAGCGCAGAAAAACCGGTCTCCAGAGGCAGTGAGGAGGACGCACACAATGTCAGGGTCCATCTCGATCTGGTCGCACAGGCCGCAGAGCTGAACCAGCATGTCCGGCGTCAGCGCGTTGAGCTTGCCCGGATTGTCGAGCGTGATCGTGGCGGTGCGGTCCGCTACCGAAAACTGGACATTGCTCATAGCGTCAATCCCATCGGATGCGGCTTCAAGATCGAGGCCGGCATAAGCGCGGCGTTTTCCGCCACCTTGACGCGGCCATGCGAGGCTTCGCCAATGTCCCGCTCGGCATTGATGCCCGGCATGATCTCCGTCGCCACCAGACCCTTGTCCGTCAGACGGATGACGCAGCGTTCAGTGACATAGAGCACATCCTGCCCCGTCTCCCGCGCCCGTTTGCCGGAAAATGTCACATGTTCAACGGCGTCCACCATCTTAGTGAACTTGCCCGGCTTGGCCACGGTTAGTGCTTCATCGCTCAGGGCCATCTCGGCGCCTGCCTCGAACCAGCCGGAGAAGACAATCTTTTTCGCATGCGCCGTGATGTCGACAAACCCGCCGCAGCCCGCTGTAAGGTACGGCTTCTTGCCAAGTTTGGAGACATTCACATTGCCCTCTGTGTCCACCTCCATGAACGACAGGAACGACATGTCAAACCCGCCGCCTTGGAAGTAGGTGAACTGGTTGGGCGAAGGCATGAAGGCGTCGGCGTTGGAGGCGCATCCGAAGGCGAAGCCTGTCAGCGGCATGCCGCCGACCGCGCCCTGCTCGATGGCCCAGGTCACCGACTGCGCATGGCCCTCCTCCAGAAGCACGCGCGGCACCATCGCTGAAATACCGAAGCCGAGATTGGCCGTCTGTCCCATCCGCAGTTCCATCGCCGCCCGCCGTGCAATGACTTTCTCAACGCCGTGCTCGGCGAACTTGAACGAATCCCATGGCCGCATGATCTCGCCGGAAATCGCCGGATCATACAGCGTCTCCGTCGTCTGCTTCTGGTCCGGATCGACAACAATCAGATCGACCAGATGCCCCGGCACGCGCACATCATGCGGCCGCAGCGAGCCTGCCGCCGTGACACGCTTGACCTGCGCAATGACAAGCCCGCCATGATTGCGCACGGCGATGGCCTGATCGAGCCCGCCCAGATAGGCGCCCTCATGTTCATAGGTGAGGTTCCCACGCCCGTCCGCCGTGGTGGCGCGCAGGATGCAGACATTGGGAAGGATGTTCGGAAAATGCAGCCATGTCTCCCCGCCCATTTCCATGCGTTTGACAATCGGGCTTGCAGTGCCCTTGGCATTCATCGCGCAGCCCTCGCGGACAGGATCGACAAAGGTGTCGAGACCGACTTTTGTAATCACGCCCGGCTTTCGCGCCGCCACATCGCGGTGCATGTCAAACAGAATGCCGGACGGCACATTGTACGCTGCGATCCGGTCCCCGACGATCATGCGCCAGATGTCCGGCATGGGAAGACTTGAGGGGCCGGAAGGATAGGACCCGGCGAGCACTCTCGAAATCAGGCCATCCTTGGCGATATGGTCGATGCCCTTGACGCCATACATGTCGCCCGCCGCGATCGGATGAATCATTGTCAAATTGCGCGGATGACCCTCAAGATCGAACCGCACGCCAATGGCGGCGAGCATCTTGTCCGGGCAGCCAAGTGCCGACGAGGATGACACGGTCACCACCGCATTGTCCGCAATCCGGGCGGCGGCGGCGGAAAATGTCGCGAATTTGCTCATTTTAATTCCCGTTTTGGATCATTCCATGTAGTATTTTGGAACGTTCCATAAGTCAAGTACCCCGTCGCTGAAATGAGTGAACCGCAGATATCGGATGCGTGGGCGCGGCGCAAAAACGCCACTCCTTGTCCGCCTCGCCGCTTGCATAAGACGCGGCGGTTCGGCAAAGGTCACGCAGCAATTGCCGCCACGCCACTGATTTCATCCATAGTTCAGGAAGTAGGGAGAACCTGATTTTGGCCATGTTCACTTCCCTTTGCTTCCCTCAGTGACTGAACTTGAACCGGACTGCATCCATCTATGACAAACCCGTCTGACCCCCTCGTCCTCTTCATGCCCTCCGGCAAGCGCGGCCGCTTTCCGGCGGGCACACCGGTGCTCGACGCCGCGCGCCAACTTGGCGTCTATGTCGAAAGCGTCTGCGGCGGGCGGGCGACGTGCGGGCGCTGTCAGGTCGAGGTGCAGGAAGGCAATTTCGCCAAGCATAAGATTGTCTCATCCAACGATCATATTTCGGAGCGCGGTGCCAAAGAGCTGCGCTATGCCGAAGTCCGCGAGATCGCGCCAAACCGCCGCCTCTCCTGCTCTTCCACCATTCAGGGCGACCTCGTTATCGACGTGCCGCAGGACACCGTCATCAATGCGCAGGTCATCCGCAAAGCCGTCGGTGACCGGATAATCGAGCGCCATCCGGCGGTGCATCTCTGCTATGTCGAAATCGAAGAGCCGGACATGCATAAGCCGCTCGGCGACATGGACCGCCTAAAGCTCGCGCTCGAAAAAGAATGGGGATACAAGGGCTTGGAGGCGGATTTTTATCTGCTGCCGCGCGTGCAGAAAATCCTGCGTCAAGGCGCTTGGGGCGTCACCGCAGCGATCCATAAAGACGATGAGCAAACCGCGCCACGCATCATCGCGCTATGGCC
>JANMMM010000141.1:0-3149 GCA_031373225.1 Phyllobacteriaceae bacterium
CCCGCAACGGCCGCGTTCGTTTTCTTCCCCTGCCGGTCTCTTCGATCCCGTCATTCCCCGCGGGACAAGAAAGCCTCTCTCTGGCCGTCCTCCACTTTGTTTCGTCACTTCGTGTGCGGGCTGACCGCCTCCGGTCTCTAGACTGTCATCGAGGCCGCGATAGGCGCGGCACGACAAACACAAGGAACTAAGACAATGGCAACCATCGGCACCTTCACCGCTTCCGGCAACGGCTTCACCGGCACCGTCAAAACCCTCTCCCTCAACGTCAAGGCCAAGCTGGTCCCGGTTGAGCGCACAAACGAGAAGAGCCCGGACTTCCGCATCCTCGCCGGCAATGTCGAGTTCGGAGCCGCCTGGAAGAAGACTTCAGAGCGTGGCAGTGAATACCTCTCGGTCAAGCTGGACGATCCAAGCTTCGCAGCCCCGATCTTCGCAACGCTGAGCACTGTTGAAGGCGAGGAAGGCTACTCGCTAATCTGGTCCCGGCCAAACCGGGACTGAGACCAATCGAAGCGACAAGGCCCCGCCACAGCGGCGGGGCCAAAATCATGTCAGCCGTTCAGCGCGACTTTGAGCGCCTTCGCAGGCCCGAAGGTGAGCTTGCGGGAAGCAGCAATTTTGATGGTTGCGCCTGTTGCTGGATTGCGGCCCTCACGGGCAGGCGTCTCCTTGACCTTGAATTTTCCAAAGCCGGGAACGCTGACCTCGTCCCCGCTTTTGGCGGCATCTGCGATGGCCTTGAACACGCTGTCAACAATCGTCTTGGCTTGGGATTTGGTGAGGTTGTTCTCAGTGGCGAGCTTATCGGCGATGTCGCTGGCGGTGGTCATGGAAGACGCTCCTGTTGATTTGATGATGCAGCCATATCGCAATCGGCGCCAGGCTTGTCCAGCAATGCAAGACAATCGAACAATCTCGACCGCTTCGACGCAAGCTTCTTGATGTGCAGAAATTGCCGCGTGGAATGCTACAGTGGAAAGCGAGCCGGTTCGTCGTTCCAAGGGTCAAACACGATTGCGCCAGATCCCCGTGTGTCTTTGACATTGCGGGTCACCAGATAGAGCTCATGCTCAATCGCTGCGGCGGCAAGAAGGGTGTCGATCACCGGAGGCGTTTGGCCAGACTCACGCTTGACCCTGCCTGAGATTTCGCCCCAGTGGCGGACAATGCGATCACTCACCGAAATCACACGGCCCTTGAATCTCTCCTCCAACGCGTCGCGGTTGGCCATGTATCGCTGTCGGTCGGGGTGGTCCGCGACAAGGTTATGAATGCCCTTGTCATATTCGCCGAGGGTCAGAACGCTGAGATAGAATTGGCTCTCATCCTGACCCTGCGCCCACATCTTCACCGATGGCGCGCCATTGGGGTTGATCAATGCGGAGATGACATTGGTGTCGAGCAGCCAGCCTTTCACAGTTGAACGTCCCGCCCGCGGTCTTGTTCGCGCGTGAGATCAAGGCCGCCAAGGTCAAGACTTTCCATGAATTGTACGAACGGAACGCGAGGCTTGGAAGGCGCCAGCTGTTCGAGTTGTTCGACGCTGATAACGACGACAGCATCGCGGCCGCGCACGCTTACGCGCTGCGGCCCTTCGCTGCGCGCAAGTCGCACGACTTCGCTGAAGCGCGCCTTGGCGTCTTCGAGCTTCCATCCGCCGCCAGCCCGTCGAGCGGCTGTGTCACCCTTGCTTGTCCCGGCTCTTTTAGCAGTCTTGCCCACAACACTTCCAATCTAGTCAGCTAGTCAGAATATATCGCAAGTGCAATTGAATTGCTAGAGCCGTCATCTGCGTGTGTGACACCGTTTCAAGCTACCATGGCAGATCTGGTGGCAGCCCGGCCGCACGATATCGTTGCGCAGCTTTCCTCAAGAGTTGCCCGAACCCTATTCCTCCAAAGCCACTTGCCTTAAATTTCGTAGGGAGAGATTTGTATTAGAAAGTAGAGGCGTTTTCTCAGTGGCAGGATAGTCAAATTTGTCGGACAAACTTGACGGCGCGCTGGCTGTGTGCCATTGCTTGGTTCGCGCCGGTGCGCTCTGGGGCCCTTGGCCGAATGAATTTGGGAATGTAAATTGGTGCGAGCATCTCAGGAAGGCGATGGCAGAATCTCGATCCGACTCACCGGCGAGGAGCAGGCGGCGCTGCTGGCATTGTGCGCGAATGAAAACGTCACGCCGAGCGAGGCAGTGCGGGTTCTCATCCGGGAGAAGGTTGGCTTGTCGCTTCCTGTGTCGGAGCCTGACCGCGAATTGCTGACGGCGGCGGATGAGCATTTCCGGCGGGTTGGCATCAATCTCAATCAGGCGGTCCGGGCGATGAACCAGGGTCGGGTCGAGTATCAGGCGCCGCTTGAGGCGGGGCTGAAGTCGCTTATTGGCGGACTGGTTCAGATGCGGTTGGAGATCAGCAAGCTGGTTAAGCCAGTGCGCAAGCCGAGAGGTTTGCGTGGTGTTTGAGGAACTGCTTGAAGAGATCGCCGGGTTCGCTGCCAAGGGCTTTTTGGTCGGCGACGACAAAGAACTTTTGCGGAAGCGGCGCGGGTCGAACCTGAGCTGGATTGCGACCGCTCGTGATGCGCAGGAGTTGCCGACATCTCACTCAAAGGCCGTCAAGGCATCGAGTTCGCAGGCGAGAAGTCGAACAGCCGGGGGTTCGATGGGTTCTGTTGCAGCGGCGTCAAATGGCGATCTGAATAACGCGTTTCGAAGGCTGGGCTCGATTTCATATGCCGCTACAGGAGCAAAAGCGCGTGGCACAAGTAATGCGGTCGGCTCTTCCAGCGGCGAGCGGACGCAGGTCCTGCTGGGTGGCAATGCCGTGTTCCGGGTTGGCGGAACAGCATTCGATGCGCTCGAAGTGTATGCCAAGATTTCCGGCTATGGCGTTGCCAATGATCTGGAAGACGAAGAGTCGCGGCGGCGCGGCGGTGGTGGAGGAAGAAGTGGCTCTTCGGAAGGGGTGATGACGGCGCAGGCGGTTCAGCAAAAGCGCGCAACGCAGCAGCTGGCGGCGCGGGCGGCCATTGCTGCCGGCGCACAGCCGGTCGTCATCAAGGTGATCTCGACGGTGAGCGCCAAGGCGAGCGCCAGCGCATTGATGGAGTATCTCGGCACCCGTGAGAACGAAGAAGGCGAGCGCGAGA
>JANMMM010000091.1:0-10586 GCA_031373225.1 Phyllobacteriaceae bacterium
CCTTCGGGCGGTGGATCGGTGCCTTACAAGCCGGTGGCGCCGGGCGAGCTGTATCTGGAGCCGGAAGAAGTGATCGAAGCGGCGGGCGGCCGGGCGCTGTTCGACCTCAACCCGTTCGATTCGCCGCCGGACCGGCGCAGGACCATTTATCAGGCCGGATCAAAGCGCGGGCGCAGCTTCGAAACGGAACGCAACGGCGACGCCAGCAGCGTGTTCGACACCGCTGTTTCGCATATCGGCGATCTGCGCAAGGCCGGGAAGAAAGTCCTCTTGGCGGCATGGTCCGCCGGATCGCTGGATCGGATGATGCAGGTTCTGGCCGAGCATGGGCTTGGCAATGTTGAGACAGTCTCGTCGCTGCCGATGGTCAAGGCGCTGTCGCGCGACAAGGTGACGGCGTCAGTCATTGCGGTCGAAAACGGCTTCGAGACGGACGATCTTGTCGTCATCGCCGAACAGGACATTCTCGGTGACCGGCTCATCCGCCGCGCCAAGCGCAAGAAACGCGGCGCGGATTTCATCACCGAGGCGACAGGCCTGACGGCGGGCGACATTGTCGTGCATGTGGACCACGGCATCGGACGGTTCACCGGCCTTAAAACAATCGAGGCGGCGGGCGCGCCGCATGACTGTCTTGAAATTCTCTATGCCGGCGAGGCGCGGCTGTTTCTCCCCGTCGAGAATATTGAGCTTTTGTCGCGTTACGGCTCAGAAGGCACGGAGGCGGTGCTGGACCGGCTCGGCGGCGGGGCTTGGCAGGCGCGCAAGGCCAAGCTGAAGAAGCGGCTGCTCGATATGGCGGGGCAGCTGATACGGATTGCCGCCGAGCGGCAGATGCGTGAAGCGCCGGTTCTGTCGCCGCCGGACGGGTTATACGGCGAGTTCTCGGCGCGCTTTCCCTATGAGGAGACCGACGACCAGCTGACTGCAATTGAATCTGTGATTGACGATCTGGGGCAGGGAAGGCCGATGGACCGGCTGATCTGCGGCGATGTCGGCTTCGGCAAGACGGAGGTGGCGCTGCGCGCGGCGTTTGTGGCAGCGCTCAACGGGGTGCAGGTGGCGGTCGTGGTGCCGACAACGCTGCTCTCACGCCAGCATTTCAAGACCTTTTCCGAGCGTTTCCACGGACTGCCCATTCAGGTGGCGCAGGCTTCGCGGCTCGCGCCGGCTAAGGATTTGGCGGCGGCGAAGGCGGGCATTGAAGACGGGACGGTTGATATCATCGTCGGCACCCACGCGCTGCTGGGGGCGGGGATCAAGTTCCGCAATCTCGGACTTTTGATTGTCGATGAGGAGCAGCATTTCGGTGTCAAGCACAAGGAGCGGCTGAAAGAGATCAAGAGCGACATCCATGTGCTGACGCTCTCCGCCACGCCGATACCGCGCACCCTCCAATTGGCGCTGACCGGCGTGCGCGAGCTGTCGCTGATCACCACGCCGCCGGTGGACCGCATGGCGGTGCGCACCTTCATTTCGCCGTTCGACGCGCTGGTGATCCGCGAAACGCTCTTACGCGAGCGCTACCGGGGCGGGCAGAGCTTCTATGTCTGCCCGCGCATCGCCGACCTGAAAGAAATCCATGACTTTCTAAGCCACGACGTGCCGGAGCTGAAAGTCGCCGTGGCGCATGGCCAGATGCCGCCCGGCGAGCTGGATGACATCATGAACGCTTTTTACGAGGGCCAGTACGACGTGCTGCTCTCGACCACCATCGTTGAATCCGGCCTCGACATCCCGACCGCCAACACGATGATTATCCACCGCGCCGACATGTTCGGTCTGGCGCAGCTTTACCAGCTGCGCGGTCGGGTGGGGCGCTCCAAGCTGCGCGCCTTCGC
This sequence comes from Phyllobacteriaceae bacterium, assembly GCA_031373225.1. Classification (GTDB taxonomy): domain Bacteria; phylum Pseudomonadota; class Alphaproteobacteria; order Rhizobiales; family Rhizobiaceae; genus JANOYJ01. The sequence goes on from JANMMM010000091.1 coordinate 1,842, forward strand.
CCTGTTCACGCTGCCTGCCAACAAGGTGCTGACCGGCGGGGCAGAGCGGCGGCTGAAAGTGCTGCAGTCGCTGGACACACTTGGCGCCGGTTTCCAGCTGGCGAGCCATGATCTCGATATCAGAGGCGCGGGCAACATGCTGGGCGAGGAACAGTCCGGCCATATCAGGGAAGTCGGGTTTGAGCTGTATCAGCAGATGCTGGAAGAGGCGGTCGCCGAACAGCGCGGGCAGATTGTTGAGGATTCAGGCAGCTGGTCGCCGCTGATTACGGTTGGCGCGGCGATCATGATCCCGGAAGACTATGTGTCAGATTTGCAATTGCGCCTGGCGCTCTACCGGCGGTTGGCGAATTTGGGCGACATCGCTGACATTGACGCGTTCGGCGCGGAGCTGATCGACCGGTTCGGCCCGCTGCCGGACGAGGTGCAGCATCTGCTCAAGATCGTCTACATCAAGGTCCTGTGCCGCACCGCCAATGTTGAAAAGCTCGACGCCGGGCCGAAGGGCGTGGTCATCCAGTTCCGCAAGAAGGAATTCTCCAATCCGGCGGCCTTGATCAAATATATCGGCGAACAGGGCTCGCTCGCCAAAATCCGGCCGGATCAGGGCGTCGTCTTCATGCGCGACTGGCCGACGCCGGACAAAAGGCTGGCGGGCGCGGCGGTGATCATGACGCAGCTGGCGCGGATGGCGGGATAAACCGGTTGATCGAATTTATTCCCGGCAGTTAATCCACCCTCAAACAGTTTCTGACACACTCGCGCAATGTTTGATGTCTCTCCTTCCGGGGCTGGCGGCCTCATCGACACGGTGTTCGCGGACAGTGATGCTTCGCGGGCCGCATACCGGCGTAATCTGCGCATTCCCGCTTGGCTGATTTTTCCGATTGTTGCCGTGCTGTCGGCTTGGATATTATGTTATGTCAGCGGTTACTTTCCCTATTTCGGGAGGTATCAAAGGGAGCAGTCCCGGGCCGGCAACCTGTTTTCGAACGGCAATCCGCTTGGCACAATTGGCTTGCCCTACGCTTACTTGTTCAAGGGGCAGACGCTGTTCATTGATTATGACGTTGAACAGCAGGGGGCTGCCGACCTGACGATCTATCTGCATCACCCAAGGGTGCCCACACTTGGTCTTGGCAGATTTACGTACGCCACGATCAAAGAGAGCGGAAAAGGACGCTTCGTCTATGTCGTTCCAGAAAGTGGATTCTATGACATCACGCCGTCTGTTTTTGGATCGCTGAAAGCCTATCATATTCGCTACCTGGTGACCTGGGGCGCCGTTTGGGCAGGCGAATCTGGGATTTTTCCTGCAACGACAAGCCAGATCCAGCCATTTCCTATTGTGGCAGTATCGGATTCAACAAAACGTTTCCTGCCGTCTTTGCCGCGATAGCGGCAAAGTCAAGCGCGCCATGATTGCCGCGAAATCATGAACCGCGATCCGACGCAGCCGCATTCAAGGCCGCATTTTCGGGAATATCGGGCGTCTGCGCGCCGGAGACGGCATGTGCTTGGTCCATGTTGGATCAGGCCACGCCGGTCATCATGACGCGGCTGGCGCGGACGGCGGGTTAGGGCGAGCCAGCGCGAGCGCATTGAGCACGCTGACCGCGAGCACGAAGACGGATGATGTGACATCCAGATAAAAGCCCACATTAAGCGAGGTGCACAGGAAAAAGAACAAAAGGCAGGTAAAACCCGCCCGCAGCACACCGCCCTTCGCATGACGGAGCGCAATCAGAGGCGACGCAAGCACGGCGAAAAAGGCCGCAACGCCCAGCAGCCCTGCCGCCACCGCTTCAGTCAGTGGCGCGCTGTGAAGGTGGCTGAATTTGTCAAACGGCGGCTCTCCCGCGTTGCGCAGCCTGTTCGCGGCGCTGACCGCGTTTTGGCGTCCGTGCCCGATAAACGGGCGCTCAAGGAATGCCCTCGCGCCGCCAATGTACATGGACTTGCGCACCAAGTCGCTCGTGGAACCGCTGCGCGTCGGCTCTGCGCTGAAAGGCTTCGATTCGCTGAACCTGCCAATGGCGGCATTGCCGGCCGGCGCGGCGAGGGCACAAGCCGCCACAATTGCGAGCGCCGCTGCGAGCCGGGCCCAATAGACGCGCCGCGCGCTCCAGGCGAGCATGATGACAGCGCATATCAGATAGGCGAGAATCGCGCTGCGCCGCGCCGTCAGCCAGAGGGCGGCGGTTGCTCCGGCAAAGCCGGCAATATGAAGCCACGGAACGCGTCCGGCTGAGACGAAGGCGCGCTCGAAAAGCAGCAGTCCGGCCAAGCCGCAAAACAGCGCCAGAATGAGCGGGTTTCCCGTGGGCGGGTCCAGCTCTCTGCCGACGGTGAACGCAAAATACTGGGCATAAAGCCCGATCACGACGCCGCCGGCCGCCAGCATCGAAAGCAGCAAGTCCCAGTTTGCTTCCTTGCTTTCCCGGCGCAGCACTGAAAACAGCGGCGCTGCCAGCAGAAAAACAAGATTCGGCGCCATCTGCGCCATTGCGCCTGCCGGGTTCTGCGCTGTCAGGCCCCGCACGGCGCCAGCAAGGAAGTAGGCCGCGAAAACCAAGGCAATCTGCTTTTCGTGTGGTTCAAGCGCATATTTTTGAGGGTTGCCGGCAAACAGCGCAATCGCGGCGGCAAGCAGGACATAGAGCGCCGCGCTGGTGTAGGACGAGATCGTCGGCGCGATAAGCATCACAGATGCGAGAATGCCAAAAAGAAACTGGGAAACGCTGACCGCGCCGATCCGCAAAGTCTTCCCGGCAGGCTCCTCAATCAACAGACGTCCGGCCCGCCGCCGCTCCGCGTATCGCGTCCACAAGAATTTCCGGCGTCTGAGCCCCTGAAACCGCGTATTTCTGGTCAATGATAAAACAGGGCACGCCGGTGATGCCCATCTGCTTGGAAGTGGCAATTTCGCCGATGACGCCTGCCTCCTCGGCATCCGTCGGCGGCAGCGTTTCGACGATGGAAGCGTCCATGCCCGCCTTGCGCGCAATTTCAATGAGAACGGGCGCGCTGCCAATGTCTTGCCCCTTTTCAAAGAAGGCCTTGAAAAGCAGGTCCACCACCTTGTTCTGCTTTCCCGGCCCCGCTTGCGCCGCCCAGCGGATCAGGCGGTGCGCGCTCATTGTGTTGGGCGCGACTTTGATGGCGTCGAAATCATAGTTTATGCCAACCTCGTTTCCAAAGCCGTTCAGCTGCTCATGGATTTGTTGAAGGCGAGGGCCCGCGCCGAACTTCGCTTCCATATAGGCTTTGCGGTCCACGCCCGTGCGCGGAATGGACGGATCGAGCATGTAGGGCCGCCAATGTATCTCCGCTTCAATGCCGGGAAGCGCCTTAAGCGCCGCTTCCAGCCGCGCCTTGCCGAGATAGCACCATGGGCAGACAACATCGGAAACAACGTCGATCTTGACCTTGGTCTTCGCGTCCCCGCTCAAGGCTTGGCCCACCATGTCGCCAGCTGATAGCCGAACAGCGGAGATTTTTCCGGATGCTCCAGCTTGTCCCACTTCGCGAGCCACTGCTCGCCCAGATGATGCAGCGGCACAAAGTATTGCCCGGAAATCAGCAGCCGGTCGAGGGTGTGGACGGCGGTGACAAAGTCTTCGCGCGAGCGCGCCTTGCCCATCGCGGCGATCATCGCGTCAATGGCGGGTTCGGATGCGCCCGCATAGTTGAATGTGCCTTCCTTGTCTTTCGAGGCGGAGCCCCAGCGCCCGTCCTGCTCGATGCCCGGCGACAGCGAGGCGGAGAAGGTGGCGAGGATCATGTCATAGTCCCAGGTCTGGCGGCGCTGCTGGTACTGGGCGTCATCGACTGTGCGCACCTGCGCTTCAATGCCGACCTTGGCGAGCGTGCGCTGATAGACAAGCGCCAGCTTCTCCTCGCTTTCATTGGCGGTCAGGATTTCAAAGGCGAGCGGTTTTCCGTCCGCCCCGGTCATCTTGCCGCCCTGAACCGAGTAGCCGGCTTCCTTGAGCATGCCCACCGCCTTCATGATAACGGCGCGGTCTCGGCCGGAGCCGTCGGTTTCACTCGGCTTGTAGGTTCCGTCCATCACTTCCGGCGAGACCTTGTCCATATAGGGCTGAAGCAGCGCCTTTTCGGCGTCGCTTGCCGGCTTGCCAAGGGCGGACAGCTCGGAATTTTGCCAGAACGAGCCTGTGCGGGAATATTTGCCGGAGAACAGGTTCTTGTTGGTCCACTCAAAATCATAAAGCATGGCAAGACCGGTGCGGACCTTGAGATCAGCGAACACCGGGCGGCGCGTGTTGAAGACGAAGCCAAACATGTTCGCCGGCGTGCCCGCCTTGAACACTTCCTTCTTCACCTTGCCCTCGGCAACGGCGGGAAAATCAAAATTCTTCTCCCATTTTGACGGATCGCTTTCGGGATAGACGTCGAACAGCCCCTTCTTAAACGCCTCAAACTGCGCCGTTTCGTTGGCGAAATAATCGACGCTCACCGCGTCATAATTGTCGAAGCCCTTTTTCGTGGGCAGGTCCTTGGCCCAATAGTTAGGATTGCGCTTGAAGGTGATGCGCTGGCCGGGCGTGATCTGGTCAATCAGATAGGGACCGGAGCCGATGAGCGGGTTGAGCGTCGTTTCATCGAATTTGGCGGCGTCGCTTGCGTGCTTTGGAATGATCGGCGTTGTCGCCGCGAGGATCAGCGGAAACTCGCGGTCGGCCTTTTCGTTCAATGTGAACTTGACGCCATGCTCGCCGGTCTTTTCAATTTTGGCGATTTTGTCCATGCGCTTGGAATAGGGAGGGCGGCCCTTGGCTGTGAAAGTTTCATAAGTGAAAATCACGTCTTCCGGCGTTATCGGCGTTCCATCCGACCACGCGGCCTTCGGATTGATCTGGAACTCGACCCAAGTGCGCCCAGGGTCAGTGTCGATGCTTTCAGCAATCAGCGGATAGACGGAAAACGGCTCGTCCGCCGACCGCACCATCAGGGATTCGAAAACGAGATTGCCAAACGCCGTGTCGATGACGCCGCGCGCAGTGGTGCGCATGCTCTTCAAAATGAACGGGTTAAGATTGTCGAACGAGCCGACGACGCCATAGTTGGCTGCGCCGCCTTTTGGCGCATCTGGATTGACATAGGGAAAGTTTGCGAAATCCACAGACAGTGCCGGTTCTCCGTGCATGGCGATGGCGTGCCTGGGCTCGGCGAGGGCGGCGACGCTGAAAGAAAGCACAGCGGCGGCGGCCAGCATTGAAGGTAAGAACATGTGTTTCATTGGCTTTCCTCATCCGGTGCGGCAGTTGCGTCCAGTTTGATTCGCATACTCATCCCAACCTAGCACTTCGCACTATCGCGGCATATCTTTGAGCGTCGGGCGTCTCCCGTCAATATTGGCAGAGCAGCATCGGCAAAATTATCCAACATCTCTGATTTGTCCGCCAAGCCTCTGGATTTGCGGCGCTTTGCGGTATATCAGCGTCTAGCCGCGCCGAATGGCCTTGCTTGCGCCGTATTTCGGCAACAGGAACCCGGCGCAACCGCAGCTGAGGCTGCGCTGACATGAAAAGGAAATTGATTTGATGCCGAGCATCGCCTTTGCGGCCATCCGTGCTTCCGCCTTCGCCGCCTTCGCCGTTTCTGCGCTTGGCATTTCGCCAGCCGGGGCCCAGCAGGCCGCCGGCGCGCCGCCGCAGGGCTGGTTCAAAGTCTGCGCCAAGCAGGAAGACAATGACATCTGTAACACGCAGAATGTCGTGACCGCAGACTCCGGCCAGCTTTTGACTGCCATCAGCCTCATCGACGTCAAGGGCAAGATCAACCGCAAGATTTTCCAGATTTCCGTCCCCTCCGGACGTCTGATCCCTCCCGGTGTCGGGCTGCAGATCGACAAGAACAAGCCGACCAAGGTTGAATACGGCATCTGTTTCCCGGACCGGTGCATTGCAGAAGCGCAGCTGTCGCCCGAGCTGATCGCGGCCTTGAAGAAGGGCGGCGAGCTGACAATCACCTCGATCAATTTCCAGAACAAGCCGAACCCTTTGAAGATTTCGCTGAACGGCTTCGGCGCGGCGCTGGACGGCCCAGGCATGCAGCAGTCGGATCTTGAAGACCGCAACAAAAAGCTTGAGGACGCAATGGCGAAGAAAAAGGCTGAGCGTGACCAGAAAATCAAGGCGGAGCAGGACAAGGCAAAGGCCGCAACACCCTGATAAGTCTTCCCTTTCCCAACAATAAAAGGGTGGCTTGCGCCACCCTTTCTGATTTTAAACGCCTAACCTCGTTCAGTTATAACGGCGCATAAGGCCAACCAACTTGCCTTGCACACGCACTCGGTCCGGTCCGAAAATGCGCGTTTCGTAAGCCGGATTTGCCGCCTCGAGTGCAATAGATGCGCCCTTACGGCGGAAGCGCTTCAGTGTTGCCTCTTCGTCATCCACCAAGGCCACAACGATGTCACCAGTGTTGCAGCTGTCCGAACGCTTGATCAACACGGTGTCGCCGTCGAATATGCCGGCGTCAATCATTGAATCACCCTTGACCTCCAGCGCATAATGGTCGCCCTGGCCCAAAAGGTCCGGGGGGCAGGAAATTGTGCTGGTTTGGTGCTGGATGGCGGATATTGGCACGCCTGCGGCGATGCGGCCCATCATGGGAATGCCGATTGAGCGTGTGGCGTCATCGTCATTGTCGCTGCGCACGCGCAGCTTGGCTGGAGGCGCGGCGCGGCCAAGGCTGCCTTCAATGACGCTGGGCGCAAAGCGTCTCTGGGCGACGGGCGACTGCGACAGGGAATCCGGCAGCTTGATGACTTCCAGCGCCCGCGCCCGGTTCGGCAGGCGGCGGATGAAGCCCCGCTCTTCCAAAGCGGTGATCAGCCGGTGGATGCCGGACTTGGACGCGAGGTCCAGCGCGTCCTTCATTTCATCGAATGAGGGCGGAATGCCCGACTCGCGCAGGCGCTCGTGAATAAACAGCAGCAGTTCATGTTGCTTTCGGGTCAGCATGACGGTCTCCTTTGGAGAATCAATTAAATACAAAACCTGAACATTTCATATATGTTCTAGTTGTGTTCCGCAAGCCGTCCTGTTTGTTTCGAATTCAACGCAGCATCAGCACATCCACCAGTGCTCCCTGAGGCGCCGCCGGAGCGCTGGGTGATCTGATGATGAGCCCGTCGGCATTGGCCAGTGTTGTCAGCATGGAAGAATCCTGCAGGGTAAATGGCGCGGCGGCAAGGCCCTGCGGTGCGGTTGAAATTTTTGCGCGGACATAGTCCTGCCGGTGGTCATTGGCGCGCATCGGCTCAGAGAGCGCTGCCCTTTTCATATCATGCGCGAAGGCAACCCCGGAGAGCGCCGCAATCAGCGGCGCTAGAAACAGCTGGCCGCAGACGAGGCTCGAAACCGGATTGCCGGGGAGTCCCAGAATATAGGTTCCGCCACTTCGCCCGAACATCAGCGGCTTGCCGGGACGCATGGCAATCTGCCAGAAATCCAATGTGATGCCCATGTCGCCGAGCACCGGACGGATCAGGTCGTGGTCGCCAACGGACGCGCCGCCGAGCGTGACGATGATGTCAGCGCCTTCGGACAGGGCGCGCTCAATTGCGGCTCGGATCAAGGGCTTCTGGTCGGGAATGATGCCATAGTCTGCCACTGCCGCGCCATGTTTGCGGGCAAGTGCGGCAGTTCCATAGCCGTTGGACGCAACGATCTGGTCCGGTCCGGCAATCGTTCCTGGCGCAACCAATTCGTCACCTGTGGCAATTATGACAACCGACGGGCGGCGGACGACTTCAAGACATGGATGCCCGCAGGCGGCGGCGAGCGACAAGGCGGCGGGATCAAGAACGCGCCCGGAGGCCAGAACATTATCGCCTTTGGAAAAGTCGAGGCCGCGCCTGCGCACATGTTTTCCCTGCGCGGGAACCTCATTGAGCACGATACCGCTGTCCGGCCGAACCAAGACACTCTCTTGCATAACCACCGTGTCCGCGCCTTCTGGCACGGGCGCGCCGGTGAATATGCGCACCGCTTGGCCGGAAATCACTTTGCCGGGAAAGCCCCGCCCGGCGGCAGATTCGCCTATGACGACAAATTCGGTCTGGCCTGGCTCGGCCTTAAACGCATAGCCATCCATGGCGGCGGCGGAGAAGGGCGGTTGCGTGCGCAGCGCCGTGATTGGCGCAGCCAGCGCGCGGTAGGCGGCATCGGCCAATGGAACTAATTCGGCGGCAAGCGGCGCCGCGCCCAAAAGCAGGCGGCGTACGGCTTCTTCAACGGAGATCAGCAGCATGGAGCAATCCGGAAGCAACGGGGAGACAGGATGACTTCCCCACTTTTCAACCGCATTAAGCCGCTTTTGAAAAGCAGTCACCGCTTTTCTACACTAGGCAGCGCTTGCCCGTTTCGCTTCCCACCAGCCCAGATAGTCGGCAGCGAATCGTGCCAGCAGCGCGTCGGTCACGTTTGGCATGACGATGGCGTGCGCCTCACCGCGATGGCAGGCGAGCTGATAAGTCCGAACGATGGGTTCGTCTGGTTCGGGAAACGCCAGAAAGCGCTGCGGGCAGCCATGGCGGACGGCAAAATCACGCAGTCGGAACTGGAACAGGCCACGGAAACCAACGGATGGTCCATCACGTTTGCCTTCGGACTTGTGACTACCGCCATCCTCGGGCTCGTGTTCATTGCTCAGGCGCTGGTTCCGAAAAAGGATGACGGCCCGGATCGCGGGGTGCTGGCGACCCTTGTGCCG
>JANMMM010000061.1:0-29564 GCA_031373225.1 Phyllobacteriaceae bacterium
AACCGGCGAAGCCGATAATGACCATGACGCTGATGATGACAAAGTTGAACGCGACGAACTCGATGATATTATGGATGCCGAGTTTGAAGAAGTTGACGACAAGAAGAAGTCGTAAACCCCTTATCTGTCACCCCCGCGAAAGCGGGGGTCTCTATAAATAATAGTGAGATTCCCGCTTTCGCGGGAATGACGATTTAGGTAGAAGTGAAATATGGCTAAGCGCGATTTTTATGATGTTTTAGGTGTGCAAAAAGGTGCCGATGAAAAGGTGCTGAAAACCGCCTATCGCAACCTTGCAAAAAAGCTGCACCCGGATGCCAATCATGGTAGCAAAGAAACCGATGCTAAGTTCAAAGAATTGAACGAGGCTTATGACGTTTTGAAAGACCCACAGAAAAAAGCGGCCTATGATCGTTTTGGCCATGCGGCATTTGAAAATGGTGGCGGGCAGCGGCCCGGTGGCGCTGGTTTTGGCCCTGAATTTAATTCTTCGATGTCGGATATTTTTGAAGACCTGTTTGGCGACATGATGGGCGGTGGCCGTGGGGCCAAGGCGCGTGGCGGTGCGCGCGGCAATGGCGCACAACGCGGCAGCGACCTTCGTTATAATCTTGAAATCAATTTAACTGACGCTTTTGCTGGCAAGACCGCAACCGTGCGTGTGCCCTCATCAGTCTCCTGCGACACTTGCAAAGGCTCTGGCGCTAAACCCGGCACGCAGCCCACAATCTGTCGAACTTGCAATGGCGCTGGCGCTGTGCGCTCGCAATCAGGCTTCTTCACTGTTGAGCGCGCCTGCCCAACTTGTGCTGGGCGCGGCCAAGTGATCAGTGATCCATGTGGCTCCTGCGGTGGCCAAGGCCGGGTTACTAAAGAGCGTAATCTCAACGTCACCATTCCACCCGGTGTGGAAGATGGCACCCGCATTCGTCTTGCAGGTGAAGGCGAGGCTGGGCTTCGCGGCGGGCCAACCGGCGACCTTTATATTTTCTTATCCTTGCGCGTCCATGAATTTTTCCAGCGCGATGGTGCTGATCTCTTCTGCAAAGTTCCCATCTCAATGGCCACTGCTGCCTTGGGTGGCGAAATTGAAGTGCCTACGGTTGATGGCAAAAAAGCTCGCGTAACCATTCCTGATGGCGCGCAGAACGGCAAACAATTCCGCCTGAAATCCAAAGGAATGCCGGTGCTGCGCTCATCGCAGACGGGTGACATGTATATTCAGGTGAGTGTGGAAACGCCGGTTAATTTAAGCCGCCGCCAGAAAGAAATTTTGGCCGAGTTTGATAAAGAAGCGCGTAATAATTCTCCAGAATCCGAAGGCTTCTTTGCCAAGGCCAAAGCGTTCTGGGATTCGTTTGGGGGCTAAGATGGCTAAAGGTTATTGGATCGCGCATGTCACCGTTACTGACCCGGTGCAGTATCAAAAATATGTTGAAGCTTCGCGTGCCGCTTTCGTCAAATATGGTGCGGCGATGTTAGCGCGTGGTGGGGCATTCGAGCAGATGGATGGTGAGGGCCATGCCCGTAATGTGGTGATTGAATTTGCGACCTTGCAACAGGCCAAAGATTGTTACAACTCACCCGAATATCAACATGCAAAGTCTTTGCGTAAAGACGCTGGCATTGCCAATTTGGTTTTGGTTGAAGGGGTTTAATAAACAACCTGCCAGCCTCATCGTTTCACTTCAATTGCATCCATAATCAATTCAGCGATATCGGCCCCGCCAAAGCGTTTCACTTGGCGGATGCCGGTTGGTGAGGTGACATTTATTTCTGTCATGTAATCGCCGATCACATCAATGCCCACTAGGATGAAGCCCCGCTCCCTCAGTGACGGCCCGATCCGGGCGCAGATTTCCAGCTCGCGCGCCGTCAGCTCAGTCTTCTCCGGCCGCCCGCCCGCATGCATGTTTGACCGCGCGTCATGCTCCGCCGGAACCCGGTTGATGGCGCCAACCGGCTCGCCGTCGATCAGGATAATGCGTTTGTCGCCGGCCCGAACGTCTTTCAGATAGCGCTGCGCAATGATCGGCTCGCGTGTCAGCGCATTGAACATTTCGAGCAGCGAGGAGAGGTTCCGGTCGTCCTCGCGCAGGTGAAAAACGCCCGCGCCGCCATTGCCATAGAGCGGCTTAAGGATAATGTCGCCGAACTCGCGGCGGAACGCGAGGATTTCGTCATTGTCGCGCGTGATCAGCGTTTCCGGCATCAGGTCGGCAAACTCGGTGACGAAGATTTTCTCCGGCGAATTGCGCACCCATTTCGGGTCATTGACCACCAGCGTTCGCGGATGCACCCTCTCCAACAGATGCGTGTTGGTGATGTAATGCATGTCAAACGGCGGGTCCTGCCGAAGCAAAACAACGTCCATCTCCGCAAGATCGGTCCTCACGGGGCTTCCCAGCGCATAATGCGCGCCCGCCTCGTCTTTGACGGTCAGCGTTTCAAGCTTCACAGTCACCAAGCCGCTGCGCAGTGACAATTGATCTGGCACAAAGTGAGACAGCTTGTGTCCCCGGCTCTGAGCTTCAAGACACAGCGCAAATGTTGTGTCACCCGCGATATTTATCCTGCTGATATGGTCCATCTGGACCGCAATTTTCAGCGCCATGGCACAGCCCGCTTTTTGAGAAACAATGTGGTGTGTGTGAGGCTTTGGCCGGCCGAAATCAAGGGCGGAGGAACGACCTGACTGCTTGACAATGGCCCGCGCCGGCACTTGATAAGGCGGTCCATCCGCCTTGAAACACCTACGGGGAGAGCTTCGATGAAATCAGCCCATTGGCCGCCATTCAAGCGCAATTTGGTCGCCATCCTGCGTGGCGTGAAGCCGGACGAAATTCTTCCCATCGGCGAGGCGCTGATTGAGGCCGGGTTCGAGGCCATCGAAGTGCCGCTCAACTCGCCGCATCCGTTTGATTCGATCCATGCCCTGGCCGAGCGCGCGCCGGACAATGTCTGGATCGGCGCGGGCACAGTGCTGACGCCGGAAAATGTTGACCGCCTTCACGATGCAGGCGGGCGTCTGCTGGTGACGCCCAATGTCGATCCGCTGGTGCTTGCCCGCGCCGCGCATCATGGCATGGTGTCGATGCCCGGTGTCCTGTCGCCGACCGAGGCGCTCTTGGCCTTGAAATGCGGGGCGTCGGCGCTGAAATTCTTCCCCGCCTCAATTCCCGGCCCCGCGGGCATTTCCGCCATCAAGGCAATCCTGCCTGCTGACTGCATAGTCGGCGCGGTCGGAGGCGTGTCTGAGGCGAACTTCGCCGACTTCATGAAAATCGGAGTGCGCACATTCGGACTCGGCTCCAGCCTCTACAAGCCGGGCTTCTCCGCCGCCGAAGTCGCCAAGCGCGCCGCTATCGCAGTGGCCGCCTATGATGAGGCGGACAAGTGAGCGCGGCGCCTTCTGTCCGAATTTTGGATGAAACGCGCTGCCGCTTGGGCGAGGGCCCATCTTATGATGCGCAGACGGACACGCTGTTCTGGTTCGATATTCTGGACAGGAAGCTGCTGGCGCACAGCTTCAAAGCTGGCCAAACGGTTATTCACGACCTGCCCTTCATGGCCAGCGCCATCTTCTCCGTCGATGCATCCCGTCAGCTGATCCTGTCCGAACAGGGCCTGCACCTGCGCGACCGCGCCACAGGCGCGCTGTCGCTGCACACCGGCGTGGAAGCGGACAACAGGATCACCCGTTCCAACGACGCCCGCGCCCATCCATGCGGCGCGATCTGGTTCGGCACGATGGGCATAGATGAGGAGGCCGGAGCCGGGGCCATTTATCACTTCTTCAAAGGCGCTGTCCGCACTCTGTTTGCAAACATCACGATCCCGAACTCCATCTGCTTTTCTCCGGACGCCGCAACCGCCTACTTTGTCGATACGCCGACGCACCGGCTGATGCGAGTCGCCATAGATCCAAACACCGCGCTGCCCAATGGCGCGCCGCAGCTGTTTTATGAACACGAGGGCGCGGGCTGGATTGACGGCTCGGTCTGCGATGCGGACGGTAATGTCTGGAACGCGCGCTGGGGGGCGGGGGAAGTGGCCTGTCTGTCGCCCGATGGAGGAGTGATATCAAGCTTTGGCGTGCCGCTGTCGCCGCAGACATCCTGCCCGGCTTTTGTCGGGAAGAATGCAGACAGGATGATTGTGACGTCGGCTTACAAGCTGATGAGCGGAGAAGCCCTCGCCGCCGCGCCGGATTCCGGAAAAACTTTCATCGTCAACGCCCGCGTCAACGGGCGTCACGAGCCCAAGGTTCTGCTCTAAATGCGCGTGTAGCAGACCTTGGCATGGCCGGAATGGATCATGCCGATAGACTTCGCCGCCGCCTTGGACAGATCGACAATGCGTCCCCGGATGAACGGGCCTCGGTCATTGATGCGCACGACGACGCTCTTGCCGTTGGCCTTGTTGATGACCTTGATGCGCGTGCCGAACGGCAGGCTCTTGTGCGCGGCCGTCATCGCCGCCGGGTTCATCCGCTCGCCATTGGCGGTTTTCGAATAAAGCGCATACCAGGAGGCGCGCCCGCATTCGGCGGCGTTGGCGCCGTTCATTGAAAGGAATGACGCGGCAAGCGCGCCCAGAAAGGCTGTTTTGATTTTCAAGTGAGATGCCCCAAATCAGTTAAGAATTGCGGCCAGACACCGATGAAATGCGGCGGGAAAGCGGCAAGCCGACTTCACTAATTGAGACCGGGCGTAACAAAAGCACCCCCGATCATAGACTCTTCAGGTATTCCACGAGGTTCTGGCGGTCAGTTTCTGAAAGCTTTGCATTGCCGTAATCGTGGCCGGAATTGTAGTTGCCCGGAATTGGCTCTTTTGTTTGTTTGTCAATTGCGCTGAACAGGAACTTATTGCCCGGCGCGCTTTTGTCTGTTGCAAAACCCACTTTCACCGGATCGAAAACGCGCGAGCCCACATAGAATTCAACTGGGCGTGTCTCGCCCGCAATGACCGGCGCGGCCTCGTTAATCCGCGCTGTCAGCCGCATGCTGCTGGGAAGCAGGAGGTCGTGGAGCGTCGGCACTGAACCATTGTGCAGAAAGGGGGCGGTCGCCCAAATTCCGTTGAGCGAGCGCGACTTGTACTGCAGGATATTTTCGTCTTGCTTGTCTTTGGGATAGCGCTTGCTCAGGCAGGTCTCAGCGGCCTTTTTCTTGGCAAGGTCTTTGACGCCCGGCAAATAGTCGATGCCAATCTCGCGGGCGTCTTTTGCGCCCCGGCCTGTTGCCAGAACGTCGGTGAACATGCCTTCAATCAGCTCGTCGCTTTTTCCAAGGATCGTGCCCACAGTGGTGTTCACAAGCATATTGCGGGTGAATTCCTCAGGCAGGAGCCGTTCGCCAACAAACCCAAAGGTCTTCTGCCCGGCAAATTTGCCTGCATTGGATTTATGCAGGAAAGTGTTGCAGGCCAGAAATATGTCAGTGCCCTGCGCCGTGATCGGGTCCATGCGCTCCTTCATCGGGGTCGACGTGTCCTGTGGATTGAGATGGTCGTGGCACTCGCTGCACTTCTTGACGAACAGACCTTTGCCGGCCTCAACTTTTGCAGCATCAAGGGCCCCCAGCAAATCTGTCGGCCATTGCGGTGATTGAAGGCTCGCCAATTGCCGCTCCAGCCCAATCAATTCCTTGACGCGAACGCTCGAATTGTAGCCGCGCCAGGCTTTGCGGTCCTTTGTGTCAATGTGGCCGAAGACGCCGATGACTTCAGAGACATTGCGGATCAGCGCGCCCAGATCGGTGTCCAGGCCGAAGAATGGTATGCGCGCTTTGTTTGTCGCAATTCCGTTCCACTGAATCTTTTTCTGCTGCGAGGTGTTCCAGACAAATGGATAGCTTGCGGGCGCGTCGGCGAGCACTGTCGCAAGCAGCTTTTCACCCGTCGTCAGCGTCACCTTGTTCAGGATATGACCTTGTGCGTCCAAGCGGCCGTGGCCGTAGCGCACCGGGGCGGCGTTCTTGTCGTGCAGTTTCTGCTGCCATGCAATCTGTTCTTTCAGCTCATCCTGCAGCGAGACCCTGTCCTCGGGATTTGGATCTGCGCCAAGGACGGCGAGGGCGAACCGGTCGAACTTCACCGCATTGGCGGAAGTTTCCTTGATGGAAGCCAGAAGGTCTTCCTCAAGGCCCTGAAAATCCGCCAGCGTCGGGGCGCCTTCCACCCGCAGCTTTTTGTCACCGATTTGGATATCGCTTGTGTGGCAGGCTGAGCAGTTCATGCCAATCCAGGCGCGGCGCATAGTGCCGTTCTCGCACATTTTAGGGAAAACGTCGCACATCAGATCGGCGCCGCTGGACCGGTCCTGATCCACGGTGAAGCCGACGGGAAGGCCCTGCTCATTCGCGCCAGACGCATTTTCGGGCAGATAGCCGAGCCGCGCCATGTTGGCGTCGGACATGAATTTTGCCTCCGACCCGGCCAGTTCAAGCGCCATCATCCAGTCAAGCGGCAGAAGCCGCGAACCCTGCGTCGTCCGGTACCAGACGTTTCGCTCAGCATTGGTCCAGCCCTGATCCAGGCAGGTCAGCCCGCCAAGGCAAGTGATGCTGTCTTTCGCCAAAGCCGGAAGAGCGGCCAGCGCCAGGATGAACATCGAAAGCAGCAATTGACGGAAGTTCGCAAGTCGCATGGCGGCCCCCATTGTGCCCGAGGCGCGCCAGCGCCCGGCCTTACCCAACGTTACCGCATTTTACGCTAGCCGCCAGCCCTTTCATCACCCATTTGGGTGATGCGCATCCAAAATGAACGAGGAGCTGATATTGGTGGCGAGGCGGATCGCCTGGGTGCGGTTGGCGGTGCCGGTCTTGATGAGCACCGACTTGACCTGGCTGTTCACAGTCTCAACGGATTTGGCCCGCCGCTCGGATATCTGCGCATTGGTCAGCCCGTCCGCCATCAATTCCAGCACGGCGGATTCGGCATGGGTCAGCGAGAACATTTCTGACAGAACATCGCCGCTGATCTTGTAGGAATTGCCGGTGTCCATGCTGTAGATGATGTGGCCGTCGAGATTGTTCTCGCCCATCTCTCGCGATGAATGCAGCGGCACGACTTCGACGCACAGCGTGTGCGGCTCGCCGCCGACAGTCGAGACTATCGCCTCTTTGCGCGGCCGCGCGCCAAACCTGCCATGATTGGCGACATCCTTGCGCAGATTCGTCAGCGTCTGCTGCGCCTGATCGGTGCGCATCAACAGCTTGCCGGACGGATCGGCGCGGAAGACTGTGTGCCAGTCCATCTGGCGGCGGAACTCGTTGTTGGACAGGATGATCGAGCCGTTCGAATCTAGAATGCAGATGCCGATCACCAACTGGTCAAGGCAGTCGGCAACGGAGCGGAATTTCAGCGCCAGCTGCGTTGTCGGCCGGCTGACATTGAGCGCCTTGGCAATGTGCGGCAGGATCAGCTCCGCCTTGCGGGCGGTCTCGGAAGTGATCGGCCCGCCGCGCTTGGAAAACTGCAGCGCGAACCGGTCATGGTTGAGCTGGTCCTTGTTCAAGAGCGCCCCGGCGCGGTAACGCAGCCCGTTGCGCATCATCTCCTGCACATTCGCCCGCGCGACCAGCTCCTCCTCGGTCTCGGTCAGAACGTCGTCGCTGATCAGCTGGATCCGGTCGGTGCGCCGCGACAGGCGGGCGAAAATCTCCTGATCGGCGAGCTCCTGCTCATTGTGAACCTGCAGATATTTGGTGACGATCGCCGGGTCATAGGAGCTTGAAAAGAACGGCGCAAAAATTTTCTGATTCGGGCCGACGCCCTGCAGCTCGAAGATAAACGCGCCGCGCGCGCCGACATAGCGCGAGACTTTCTC
The DNA here is from genome assembly GCA_031373225.1 of Phyllobacteriaceae bacterium. GTDB lineage: Bacteria > Pseudomonadota > Alphaproteobacteria > Rhizobiales > Rhizobiaceae > JANOYJ01. Next base: position 7,834 of record JANMMM010000061.1, read on the forward strand.
GAGCACATCCGGCCAGCGCCCGGGGTCCAAGGCCGTGTCGTAGATTTCCAGAACCAGATCGCTGAGTTCCTCCAGTTCTGCCACGAAGTCCGCCCTTTTGTTCCATTCTGGCAGCACTGTAGCCATGTTTTAAGGAAATTGAAGCAACTTGGCGTGTTTCCTTGGCTGCAACCCCGGGTATTGCATGTTTCGATTTCTGTGCCTTCCCGATTGATGTTTCGCTTTTGCGCCGTTAGGGCAGGGCGCATGAAACCCGTGCTGCGCATCCGGCGCCTTTCCCATGCTGATGGCCTGCCGCTGCCCGCTTACGAAACTGTGGGCGCGGCGGGCATGGACCTGCGCGCCGCCGTGCCGGAAACAACGCCGGTGACGCTCGCGCCCGGCGCACGGCTGGCGGTTCCAACCGGCATGATCTTCGAAATTCCGGATGGATTCGAGGGACAGGTCCGGCCACGCTCCGGCCTTGCCCTGAACCATGGAATCACCTGCCTGAATTCGCCGGGAACAATTGACTGTGATTATCGCGGCGAGGTGAAAGTCATCCTCGCCAATCTAGGCGCAGAGCCGTTCACCGTCACGCGCGGCATGCGCATCGCCCAGCTGGTCATTGTGCCTGTGGCGCGGGCGGAAATTGTCGAAGCCGGCGAATTGACAGAATCAACGCGCGGCGCGGGCGGGTTTGGCTCGACGGGGACGAAATGAAACCGACAGAGACGAGCGGCCTCACCTTCCGCCAGAACTATTTCGCCGATCCCGCCGGCTGGAAGGCGCTGGCTGACCTGCTTCAAGACACATTCCACATCGACATAAGCGCGCTCGACAATCTCGGCGGCATGGAGCCGTCGTCCATGCCCTTCGCATGGTTTGATGAAACGGGCGTCTGCGCCGCCAATTTCTCCGCCTTCTCCATGCCCATGATGGTCAGCGGCCAGCGCCGGAAGGTCGCCGCGCTTCAGTCTGGCGCCGTGCGGCCTGAGCATCGCGGCAAGGGACTCTACCGCGATCTGATGCAGCGCGCCTTCGCATGGATTGACGCGGAGGAATTTGAGCTTTCCATCCTCTACACCGACAAGCCGGCAATGTATGAGCCATATGGCTTCAAGACTGTGCCTCTGCATAAATTCACCGGTCCCGCGCCATTGCCGGGTGCGGCTGGTCCGGCCCGCCTCTTGAGCATGGACGATCAAGACGATGTCGCGCTGCTCACCAAATATATCAAACGCCGGGCGCCAGCCTCTTCACTGTTGTCGCCGATGAGCCATCCCGCCATGTTTCTGGTCAACGCCTTCTGGGACCGCGGCATCAGCTTGTCGCTGCTGGAAGGCATTTATGCCGTCATTGCTTGGCGCATGGCCGAGGGAGGCGTGTTTCAACTGTTAGACGTTGCCGCTGAAAACATTCCGCCGATGCGGGTCATCGTCTCGGCGCTGTGCGCCAGCGCCGCATCGGTGGAGTGTTTCTTTTCTTCCGACCTCTTGGACTGGCGGGATGCAGCCGTCGTCGACGAAAACCGCCTGCCGTTCATGGTGCGGGGCGATCTTTCACTTTTGCCATCACAGCCTTTCGCCTTGACGCCGATGGCGGATTTCTGAACACTCCGCCCATGGAAAAACTCACCGTCACCGACATGCACACCGGCGGCGAGCCGGTCAGGATCATCACCTCCGGCTACCCGCCGCTGCCGAAGGGGACGATCCTCGAGAAGCGCGCCTATGTGCGTGACAGTTTGGACCATCTGCGCAAAATCCTGATGTTCGAGCCGCGCGGCCATCACGACATGTACGGCGCGCTTCTTGTGGCGCCGGACCTTCCCGGCGCGGACCTTGCGGTGCTCTTCATGCACAATGAAGGCTATTCCACCATGTGCGGCCACGCGGTCATCGCGCTGGGCCGCTATACGGTGGACAAGGGGCTGGTCGCAAAGCGGGAGCCAATGACGCGGGTGAATGTTGAATGTCCCTGTGGCATGGTCATTGCCGATGTCGAGGTGAAGGACGGCAAGGCGGGAACCGTCTCCTTCGAAAGCGTCCCCGCTTTTCTCCATGCGCGGGATATTGAAATCGACCTTGGCGGATACGGCCCGGTGACATTCGACATCGCCTATGGCGGCGCGTTTTACTGCCTGATTGACGCCGCCCAATTCGGCCTCGAATTCGGCGTTTCCTCCATTGACGCCTTCGCCGATGCGGCGGACGGCCTGACCTATGCGGCAAAGAGCTTCGCGCTGTCCCACCCGGACTCCGCCGACCTTGCGTTCCTGTATGGCACGATCATCACCGACGGCGGCGATGGCAAAAGCGCGCCGAGCAAAAACGTCTGCGTCTTCGCCGACCGCGAGGTGGACCGCTCGCCCACTGGCTCCGGCGTCACTGCAAGGCTCGCTGCCATGCATGCGCGGAGGAGCATCGGCATCGGCGAAACGCGCATTTTCGAAAGCGTCACCGGCGCGCGCTTCACCGGTGAAATCGCGCGGACGGAGCGGTTCGGCCCGCATGAGGCGGTTATCGCCCGCGTCGGCGGCATGGCGCACTATACGGGCGAATCTGTTTTCACCGTCGAAGAAGGTGACCCGCTCGGCGGCGGGTTCCTGCTGCGTTAGAAACCCACCGCCAGAGCCGCCAGACCCGCCGCGCCGACAATGATCCGCCACCAGGCGAACACGGCAAATCCCGAGCGGCTGACATATTCGAGGAAGTAGCGCACGACGACAACTGCGCTGACAAAGGCTGCGGCAAAGCCAAGCGCAATGAGACCGGCTTCGTCAACGGTCAGATTGTCCCGGTTCTTATAAAGGTCATAAACAAACGCGCCGCCCAGCGTCGGCATGGCAAGGAAGAACGAGAACTCCGCCGCCGAGCGCCGGTCAGCGCCCAATAAAAGCGCCCCGACAATCGTCGCACCCGAACGGGACGTGCCGGGGATGAGCGCCAGGCATTGGAACAGGCCGATGCCAAGGCACAGCGGCAGCGGGAAATCCATCATGTTGGAATAGCGCGGTTTAAGGTTCATCCTGTCAATACCCAGAAGGATGATGCCGCCGATGATTAGCGTGATGCAGATCAGCATCGGCGATTCAAACAGCACGCCCTTGATGAATCCGTGCGCCAGGACACCCAATGCCGCAGCAGGCAGGAATGCGGTCAGCATTCCATAGATGAACCGCCGCGTGCGCGCATCCTTTGGAAAGTCCACGAGCAGCTGCCAAAGCTTGGCGAAGTAGACGGAGACAATCGCCAAAATCGCGCCGAGCTGAATGACGATTTCGAACACTTTGCCCTTCGACTCAAAGCCGAGAAAATGGCTGGCGAGCAGTAGATGGCCGGTGGAGGAAACGGGAATATATTCGGTAAGCCCTTCGATCACGCCCAGAAAAAGCGCCTCGGCGCCCGTGACAATATCCATGTTTTCCCCCGAGGGTTTTCTGAGTTCCGGATTGCTTGTCACCCGAGCCTTATGTGCCTATAGCTGATTCACTTTTGGCGGGGAATCCCCTATCAGAAGGTCTGGCTGCACGGATAACACCCAAGAAATCATGCTGACACTGTTCCACAACATCATGTCCACACCTTCGCGCTTCGTGCGTCTGGCGCTGTTGGAATATGAGGTGGAGACGACGCTGATCGAGGAGCGGCCATGGGCCAAACGCCGCGAATTTCTGGCGATCAACCCGGCGGGCACGCTGCCGGTTCTGCTCGCCGAGCATAACCGCGTTGTGCCGGGCGGCATGGTGATCGCCGAATATCTGGACGAGACGCGCGGCGTTTTGAAGCGCGACCGGCGGCTGTTTGCCGAGGACCCGTTTGAGCGCGCCGAGATACGGCGGCTGTGCGACTGGTTCCTCACCAAGCTGGAAAATGAGGTCACCCGCCACTTTGTCCGCGAGCGGGTTTTCAAGGTCCAGATGACGGTCGAAGAAGGCGGCGGCGCGCCGGATTCCTCGGCGCTACGCGCGGCGCGCGGCAACATCAAGCAGCATATGAAATATCTGAACTGGCTGGCGGGCACGCGCAACTGGCTCGCCGGCGCCAAGCTGTCCTACGCAGACCTCACCGCCGCCGCCGCCATCTCCATTCTCGATTATCTCGGCGAGATCGACTGGAAGGATGCGCCCGCGGCGCGCGACTGGTATGTGCGCATGAAGTCGCGCCCCTCGTTCCGGCCGCTCCTCGCTGACCGGATACGCGGCATCAATCCGGTCTCGCACTATGCAGACCTCGATTTCTAAAGCGGCGCGCCAAGACCCGGCTGTGTTTCTGAAACAGGAAGCCGAGGTCCATGGATTCGACGCCGTCGGCGTTACCAGCCCCGACATGATTGGACAATCTGGCGCGCGGCTGCGGAATTTCGTCGCGCTGGGACGCCATGGCGGGATGGCATGGATGGAATCCGAGCTTGAGCGCCGCGCAGATCCAAGAACGCTGTGGCCGGAAGTCAGAAGCGTTGTCATGTTTGCCATGAACTACGGTCCGGCTGCCGACCCGCTCGCCAATCTGCGGAACCGGTCCAGCGCCACAATCTCCGTCTACGCGCAGAACCGCGACTATCACCAGCTCATCAAGGGCCGCCTGAAAACCATCGCCGGCCGTCTGAAACGGCTGACGCGCGCCGAAGTGAAAGTCTTTGTCGACACCGCCCCGGTCATGGAAAAGCCGCTGGCCGCCGCCGCCGGGCTCGGCTGGCAGGGCAAGCACACAAATCTGGTGAGCCGGCAAAAGGGTTCATGGCTTTTTCTCGGCAGCATTTTCAGCGCCGCCGAAATTCAGGCCAACCAACCCGAACCCGACAATTGCGGCTCCTGCCGCGCCTGTCTCGACGTCTGCCCGACGAAGGCGTTCCCCGCACCCTACCAGCTCGACGCACGGCGCTGCATTTCCTACCTCACGATTGAACACGAAGGCCCGATCCCGCACGAGTTCCGCGCCGCCATGGGCAACCGCATCTATGGCTGCGACGACTGCCTCGCCGTCTGTCCGTGGAACAAGTTCGCCGAAGCCGCGCGCGAGGTGAAGCTGCAGGCGCGCGAAGACTTGAGTTCGCCGCCGCTGGCATTCCTGCTGACGCTGGACGACACTTCCTTCCGCAGCTTCTTCTCCGGCTCCGCCATCAAGCGCATCGGGCGGGAGCGCTTCATTCGCAACGTACTTATTGCATCGGGCAACAGCGGCGACGCAGCGCTGACCGCGCCCGTGTCGGCATTTCTGGGTGATGAAAGCACGCTGTTGCGCGGTGCGGCGGCATGGGCATTTTCCCGGCTTGCCAGCGGTGAGCAATTCAAGGAAACAACCGCCGCGCGGCTGGCTTTGGAACAAGACGAGACGGTGCGGGCCGAATGGGCGATTGGAGGGACGGGCATTTGAATCTGTTCATTTTCGGCATAGGTTTTTCCGGCATCGAGATCGCCAAGGCAGCGCTGTTGCAAGGTGCGGCGGTGGCTGGCACAACGCGCTCTGAAGCGAAAGCCGCGAAGTTGAGCGATGCTGGAATTGAGCCGTTCTTGTTTGACGGCTCAGCGCCCGGCAGCGCGCTCTTGAAGCGGCTCGCAACGGTCACTCACCTCCTTGTTTCAATCGCCCCGGATGCCGCAGGCGATCCTGCTCTGAACGCGCTCGCCGGGCATATCGCGGCGGACATGCCCGCCCTCGAATGGATTTGCTACCTTTCCACCGTTGGGGTCTATGGCGATCACGACGGCGCGTGGGTGGACGAAGAGACGCCATGCAGGCCCGTGTCAAACCGCTCCATCGAGCGCCTCAAGGCAGAAGCCGCATGGCGCGCGCTGGCGGATGACATTTCCAAGCCCCTCGCCGTCCTGCGCCTCTCCGGAATTTATGGCCCGGGGCGCAACGCATTCGTCAATCTTGAAGACGGTTCGGCCAGGCGCATCATTAAGCCGGGTCAATATTTCAACCGCATCCATGCCGCCGACATTGCGGGCGCGGCGATGTTTCTCGCGGCCCGGAAGGCAGACGGGCTGTTCAACGTCACTGACGACGAGCCCGTCCCGCCGCAGGATGTGGTCACTTACGCCGCGAAGCTCATGGGCATCAAGCCGCCGCCGGAAACAGCTTATGAAGACGCAAAAATGTCGCCGATGGCGCGGTCCTTCTATGGCGAGGTCAAACGGGTTTCGAATACCAAAATCCGCGCGCTGGGTTATGAGTTTGTCTTCCCAAATTATCGCGCCGCCCTTGCCGACATGTGGCAAAATGGCCGCTGGCGCTGAGCCGCCGTAATTTGTTCAGATTTCGGTAACCATAATGCCGTCAGGGTGATTGGGATTGAATGCGCCGGAGGCGGGAATGAAGTTCAAACGATTGGCACACGCGCTTTTGGCGGCATTGGCGCTGGCAGCATCGCCCGCGCTTGCGGAGCCGCCCGCCAAGGAGCTGTTCGGCGCGCAGAAGCTGCCCGCGCAGCTCCAGCCGCAGTCGCTGGGCTTCTATTCCAAAGGCTGTCTGGCTGGCGGCGTCGCCATACCGGTTGACGGACCTTACTGGCAGGTTATGCGCCTGTCGCGCAACCGCAACTGGGGCCATCCGAACCTGATTGCGCTGCTCGAAAAACTCGCGGCTGACGGAACCAAGGTTGGCTGGCCAGGCCTGATGGTCGGCGACATCTCACAGCCGCGCGGCGGGCCGATGCTCACCGGCCATGCCTCGCACCAGATCGGCCTTGACGCCGACATCTGGATGAATCCCATGCCGAACCGGCGGCTTACCGCCCAGGAGCGCGAGGATACCAGCGCGGTCTCCATGCTCAAGGGCAGCGGCCTCTATGTCGATCCCAATATCTGGACGCAAGCGCATGCCGCCATCCTGAAAACCGCCGCCAGCTATCCCCAAGTTGAGCGCATCCTGGTGCATCCCGGCATCAAGAAAAAGCTCTGCGACACGGTCAAGGGCGACCGCGCCTGGCTGTCGAAGGTCCGCCCTTATTGGGGGCACAATTATCACTTTCACCTGCGGATCAAATGCCAGGCCGGATCACCCGGCTGCAAGGGGCAAGAAAAGGTTGTTCCCGGCGAGGGCTGCGATGATTCGCTCGCCTGGTGGTTCACCGACGAGCCGTGGAAGCCCGCGCCAAAAACCGGCAAGCCGGTGAAAAAGAAGCCGCCGCTGCGCCTCGCCGACCTGCCGCCCGCCTGCGCGCAGGTTCTGGATGCCCCCGCCGCTGCACAAAACTAGACACGTTCCCGCCCGTTAGTTATAGCCGTTCAACCGATTAGAACGGAACAATTCAATGCGGCTCGCCTTGATAGCGCATGACGAAAAAAAGCCCGGCATGGTAGCGTTTGCGCTTGCGCACCGAAAATTTCTCGAAACCTGCGACATCGTAGCGACTGGCACGACCGGCAGCCTTGTGCAGGAGGCATGCCCCAGTCTCAACATACTGCGTCTGAAAAGCGGCCCGCTTGGCGGCGACCAGCAGATCGGCGCGCTGATTGCCGAGGAGAAGGTCGACGCGCTGATCTTCTTTGTCGATCCGCTGACGCCGTTGCCGCATGATGTGGACGTGAAGGCTCTCACCCGCTTGGCGCTGGTCTACGATATCCCCATGGCGCTGAACCGGGCGACGGCGGAACTCTTGCTTGAAAAAACACTTTCGTCCATGACTGTCAGACAAGAGAAGCGGGGCGGGTGATGGCGGGCGGCAATATATTGGAAAGCGTCAAATACCCCGTGCTTGTCGGCGACATTGGCGGCACCAACGGCCGCTTTGCGCTGCTTACCGGCAAGGACACCGAACTGATCTCGTTTCCAAATGTGCGCACGGCGGACTATCCGAACATTGACGACGCCATCAGCCAAGCCATCCTGCCCGCCGCGCCGCAGCCGCCCAAGACAACAATCCTCGCCATCGCCGGGCCGATAAACAGCGACGAGATCGAGCTGACCAACTGCCCCTGGGTCGTGCGCCCAAAGGTGATGATGGAAACGCTCGGTTTTGAGGAAGTCATTGTCCTCAATGATTTCGAGGCGCAGGCGCTCGCTGTTGTGGCGCTCGACAAGGAGCACCTTGAGCAGATCGGCGGCGGCGGGGTTGATCCCGTGGCGGGCCGTGTCGTGCTCGGGCCAGGAACCGGATTGGGTGTTGCGGGCCTCATCAACGCGCGCGGCGTCTGGCAGCCGATTCCCGGCGAGGGCGGCCATGTTGATGTCGGTCCGAGATCGCGGCGCGATTTCGAAATCTTCCCGCATCTTGAGCCGATAGAGGGCCGCATTTCCGCTGAGCAGATTCTGTGCGGGCGCGGCATGATGAGCCTCTACCGCGCCGTCTGCGCCGCGTCGGGCGTGTCGACGCAGTTCAGCGAGCCGCATGAAATCACCGCCGGCGCCATGGTGCACGGCAATCGCTGGGCCAAGGAAACGCTCTCCCTGTTCGCGACGTATCTTGGCCGCGTCGCCGGCGACATGGCGCTGGTCTTCATGGCCAAGGGCGGTGTGTATCTCTCCGGCGGCATCGCGCAGAAAATCCTGCCCGTCCTTCAGCAGGGCGAGTTCCGCGCCGCGTTCAACGACAAGGCTCCGCACAGTGAGATCATGGCGAAAATGCCGGTCTTCGTCATGACGCATCCGCTGGCGGCGGTCATCGGGCTGGCCGCCTTCGCGCGCAACCCCTTCAGTTTTGGCATCAACATGAGCGGGCGGCGCTGGACAAAATGAGCGACATGAAACTCGTCATTGTCGGCGCGGCCGGCCGCATGGGACAAGCCCTGATCCGCGCCATCGCGCGGAGCGAGGGCGTGGCGCTTCACGCCGCCGTGGAGCGCCAGGGCGCGCCGCAGCTGGGCGCGGACGCGGGTGAGATCTCCGGCGCCGGCAAGCTCGGCGTTGCCATCACCGACGATCCCCTGCGCGCCTTCGCCCATGCCGATGGCGTGCTCGATTTCACTATTCCCGCCGCCACTGTGGAGTTCGCCGGTTACGCCGCACAGGCCCGCATTGTCCATGTCATCGGCACGACGGGTCTGAGCGCGGAGGACGAGAAGAAGATTTCCGCTGCCGCGCGCCATTCCACAATTGTCAAATCCGGCAATTACAGCCTCGGCGTCAACATCCTGTCCGTCCTCATCGAAAAGGCCGCCAAGGCGCTTGGGCCGAAAGACTTCGACATAGAAGTCCTCGAAATGCACCACAGGCACAAGGTGGATGCCCCGTCCGGCACGGCGCTTCTCCTCGGCGGCGCGGCGGCCAAGGGGCGCGGCATTGACCTCCAAGACAATTCCGTCCGTGTCCGTGACGGCCATACCGGCGCGCGCGTTGAAGGCGCCATCGGCTTCGCCACCCTGCGTGGCGGCTCGGTGGCGGGCGATCATTCGGTGATATTCGCGGGCGAGGACGAGCAGATCACTTTTACCCACCACGCCGTCAACCGCGACATGTTCGCGGCCGGCGCCATCCGCGCCGCACTGTGGGCGCAGGGCAGGAATCCCGGCCTATACTCAATGCGCGATGTTCTCGACCTCAACGACTAGAAGGAATCCAACATGTCCGGAACTTTAGTGCTTGTCCGCCACGGCCAGAGCGAATGGAACCTGAAAAACCTGTTCACCGGCTGGCGCGATCCGGACCTGTCGCCGCTCGGCCATGAGGAGGCGAAAGCCGCCGGCGCGAAAATCGCCGCCAAAGGTTTCAAGTTCGACATTGCCTACACATCCGTGCTGATCCGGGCGCAGCGCACCTGCCAGTATATTCTCGACGGCGTCGGTCAGCCCGCGCTGACAACCATCAAAAACATGGCGCTGAACGAGCGCGACTATGGCGAATTGTCCGGCCTCAACAAGGACGACGCGCGCGCCAAATGGGGCGAGGAGCAGGTGCATGTCTGGCGCCGCTCCTACGACGTGCCGCCGCCCGGCGGCGAGAGCCTGAAAGACACCGGCGCGCGCGTCTGGCCCTATTACCTGCACGAGATCCAGCCGCACGTGCTGCGCGGCGAGACGGTCCTGGTCGCCGCCCACGGCAACTCGCTGCGCGCCCTCATCATGGCGCTTGACGGGCTGACCGGCGAGGAGATCGTCAAACAGGAATTGGCGACCGGCGTGCCGGTGATTTACAAGCTGAACGCAGATTCGACGGTGGCAAGCAAGGAAGTGCTGGAGGGCTAGCCCCAGCCTTCCCCCTTGCGGGGAAGGTGTCGCCGGAGGCGACGGATGGGGGTGGTGCGGAAGATGCCGGCTCTCAGAATAAGCTCTGGCGCCACTTCCTGCGCCTCTGCACCTTCCTCACCACCCCCATCCGGCCGCTCCGCGTCCACCTTCCCCGCAAGGGGGAAGGCTGGAGCCCGCGCCACCCCCGTTGACACCAACCCCGGCCCTGCCTAAAGAACCCCCCGTTGCCCTGATGGCGGAACTGGTAGACGCGCACGGTTCAGGTCCGTGTGCCGCAAGGCGTGGAGGTTCGAGTCCTCTTCAGGGCACCATTTCATTGATTAAAAGAACCCCGCGCACGCGGGTTTTTTTGTGCCCGCCGCGCGCCGATTGGCATCGCCGCCGGAAGGATGTTACCCATGCGGGAATCGCTGGAACGTTACGCCCGCTGCGGAAAGACATGCTTCATGGCCACACCTGGCGAAGGCCGCACGATGCCCGAAGACTGGTTCGGAATCTCCCTCATGCAGATTCCCTGTCAAATTGAGGTTCTGTGACCTTGGCGGAGCTTCCAACAGAATTCCTGCTCTATGTCGCCGAGGACGGGCAGACGCGCGTTGACGTGCGGGTTGAGGATGAAAACGTCTGGCTGAGCCAGCTTCAGCTGGCGAACCTGTTCGACAAGGATTTGCGCACGGTCAATGAGCACATCAAGAACATTTATGACGAAGGAGAGTTGGGGGAAGAGGCAACTCTCCGGAAATTCCGGATAGTTCAAACCGAAGGAAACCGGGCCGTCACCCGCGGAGTGGCCCATTACAATCTCGACATGATTATTGCCGTCGGCTTCCGCGTGCGCTCATCGCGCGGCACGCAATTCAGGCAATGGGCGAATGCGCGGCTTGGCGGAGGCTGCACCGTGTTCGATGAATGCTTGTCCCATCTCGGCGTCATCTTGAAGCAAGTGCCATATCAGATTGAGGGGCTTTGAGCATGGAGGACAAGACACCGCCGCGCGAAGGCGAAATCCTGCTCTACACCGGCCCCTCCGGCGCGATCCGCGTTGAGGTTCTGTTCGAAGAGGAGAGCTTTTGGCTGACGCAAAAGCGCATGTCAGAGCTGTTCGAAGTCACGATTCCGACTATTAACGAGCATCTGAAGAACATTTTCAACACCGGCGAGCTGGACGAGGATTCAGTTATTCGGAAATTCCGAATGACTGCCGATGACGGCAAAAGCTATCTGACAAGCTTCTATGATCTGGATGCGATCATCGCTGTCGGCTACCGCGTCAACAGCCGCCAGGCGACGCAGTTCCGCAAGTGGTCCACCTCGGTGCTGCGCGAGTTCATCATCAAGGGCTTCGCCATGGATGATGAGCGGCTGAAACAGGGCAAAAACTTCGGCAGGGACTATTTCGACGAGCTGCTTGAGCGCATCCGCGAAATCCGCGCCAGCGAGCGGCGCTTTTATCTCAAGATCACCGATATTTATGAGCAGTGCAGCATCGATTACCGCAAGGACGATGAAGTCACCGACATTTTTTTCAAGACGGTGCAGAACAAGCTGCATTGGGCCATCACCGGCAAGACCGCCGCCGAAATCATCGCTTCCCGCGCCGATGCCTCCAAGCCCAATATGGGGCTGACAACATGGAAGAACGCGCCCTCCGGCAAAATCGTCAAATCCGATGTGCCAATTGCAAAGAACTATCTCGGAGAGGACGAAATCAAGGCGCTCGAACGCATCGTGTCCATGTATCTCGACTATGCGGAAAATCAGGCGGCGCGCCAAATTCCAATGAAAATGAAAGACTGGATCGCCAAGCTCGACGCATTTCTGACATTCAATGAATACGAAATCCTGACTGACGCGGGCAAGGTTTCGCACGCGGTGGCCAAGGCATTGGTGGAAAAGCAATACGAAGCCTACCGGGTGTCGCAGGACCGCGCGTTTGAAAGCGATTTTGAGCGCGAGGCATCTTGGATGATCGCAAAAGCAAAATCGGTTTCGCCGTCAAAGAAGGGCAAGACTGGATGACGCCGCCCGGATGGCGGAATTGGCAGACGCGCACGGTTCAGGCGGCAAGGCGTGGAGGTTCGAGTCCTCTTCAGGGTGCCATTTCCATTTCGTGATAGATCGCGGACCGGCTCAAGCCGCCGCTTCAGCCTCGCCCCAGACGCGGGCGAGCGCCGCCTGGATTTTCGCCTCGAAGCGGGTGATGAGCTCGCGGTTGGCGGCGACGAGCGCCCGCTCGGCTTCGATTTCGGCGACAATGGATTGTTGAGTTGCGACGGGAGGGAGCGGCACAACAGTTCCAAACAACTGTGCCCTATTGATCTTCGGGATGCTCGCACGCTCATAGAAACCACGTATCCCATCATTGAAAATGTCAGACAGCATGTGGGTCGCGAGATAGGTAACCAGCACCCGCGTTTTGTCGGGAATAAGTGGGTACATATCCGAGCTGCAATAGCCGATCTCGTCGACGACCGTCAGCTTGTTCAAGTAGGGGCGAATTTTGCTGTAAAGCAGCCGCTCGCCTGAAAATTCGTAAACTGGGCCATTAACCCTTTGTGCCATAGCGCTTTCCGTTTTCAGGAGTTTGCCTGTGTTCGATTCGATGCTGTCTGCGCCATAATATGGACGTGACAGGTCAACGTCTGTTGTGATGCTTCCGCCGATTGCGCAAATGTCACCCAACTCCACCATCGGCCACTCCGCCCTCACCGGAATATGCGGGCGGTAGTTGTCGAGGACGGCGCGGGCTCCGTTGATGACTTTCTGGTAGCCCTCAATCTCCGCCACGATCTCCTTCTGCACATCCAGCGGCGGCAGCGGGATTTGGATTGCTTCAAACGAGCCCCAGCCGATTCTCGGAAGCTGGGCTCCCTTTAGCTGCTGCATGACAAAATCATTGAACCTCGAGGTTCTGAACAGATAGGCGTAGAGGTCGGGCAGGGCCATGTCGGCTTTTGGTTCGATGACAAAAATATCCGTGGAGCAGATGCCATGGCGATCTGAAAGCCAGACTTTGTTGAGGTTAGGCCTTAGTTTTCCATAAAGGATGTCATACGGCTTAAAGACGTTCTTTAGGCTTTTGATCTCCGCCGGGTCAGCGGAGATGATGTCGCCCTCCAAGTTCCCAGCATGTTGAGCAATGTTCTCAAGTCCCAAATACACAACCGGACCCTTTAAGGTTTCGGGAAGCACGGTCAGTTCAGATTTCTTGAACGCGTCACCTACGGTGACGAAATGCCAGCTCGAAAGCGCAGCTTGCCCTTCCCGATAGTGCTCCCCACTCAAATTGTAGTCGCCGCTGGCAGCGAGCTTGTCCTTTGAAACGACGATGGCATTCCGCAAGCCCAGCTCGTCCACTGTCTGACGCGCCCGCAACGCCCCCAGATACGCCTCGATCTCCGCCTTCACCTGCGGCAGATCATCCTTGCCGCCCTCACGCCTTTGCGCCCCAAGGCTGAACCCGTCATTCTTGATCTTGAAAAAGCCGATTGCCGCCGCCTGCTTCGCCAGCGCCTTGTCCAGAATCAGGATGGAGGTTTTCACGCCGGAATAGGGATTGAACATGCCGGCGGGCAGCGAGACGATTGCGACGAGCGAATTTTCCACCAGCATTCTGCGCAGCTGGACATAGGCGGTCTGGCTCTGGAAAATCACGCCTTCCGGCACGATGATGGCGGCGCGGCCATTGGCGTTCAGATGCTCGGCCATGTAATCGACAAACAGCACTTCGCTGCGCTTTGCCTGAATGGAAAATTTCTGGTGCGGCTTGATGCCGCCCTTGGGCGACATGAAGGGCGGGTTGGCGAGGATGACATCCGCCGTCTCGTTCCAGCGCTCCTCGCTGGTCAGCGTGTCATATTCAAAAATGTGCGGATCGGTGAAGCCGTGCAGATAAAGATTGACCAGCGACAGGCGCACCATGTCGGGCGAAATGTCATAGCCCATGAAATTCTTCGCCAGCCTGCCAAGATCGTCCGGCGTCAGCGTGCTATGGCCGTTGGCATCCTTGTTGGCGTTGACGATATGCTTGTAGGCAGAGATCAAAAACCCTGCCGTGCCGCAGGCCGGGTCGAGCACGCTCTCGTTCTTTTTTGGCGCGAGAATTGCGACCATGAAATCGATGATGTGGCGCGGCGTGCGGAACTGCCCGGCGTCGCCCTGCGAGCCGAGCACTGAAAGCAGATACTCAAACGCGTCGCCCAGCTTCTCGCTGTGGTCATAGGTGAATTCGTCGATGATCTTGAGGAATGATTTCAGCGTTTCCGGATCGCGGTAGGGCAGATATGCGTTTTTGAAAATGTCGCGGAACAGCGGCGGAATGCCGGGATTCTCCGGCATTTTCTGGATGGCTTCCGAATAGAGATTGAGCGTCTCAAACCCGCCCAGCCCGGAGCGCATCAGCTTTGGCCAGCCATAACGCTCATAGTCGCCGGCAAAGAATGTGCGCTGGCCGCCCATCTCCTCGCTCTCGGCGTCCATATCGTCCATGAATTTGTATATCAGCGCGATGGTGATCTGCTCGACCTGGGATTTAGGGTCCGGCACTTTGCCGACAAGAATGTCGCGCGCCGTGTCAATCCGGCGTTTGGTCGTTGAATCGAGCATACTGAACTTTCACGCGGCGAATTGATTGAGGGACACATAGTCCTTGATATAGTCCGGCACCAGCGCGCGGTATTTCTCCGGCACGTGTTTGAAGTCCTTCATAGAGAAGACCGGATTGGTGGCAAGGTCGCCATAGCGCTTGGCCTCAATAATGTGGCGCACCTGATCGCTGGTGAGGTATGCTTTGAAGAAATGCCGGATGGCGGGGATCGACGCCGCTTCTTCCGGCTTGCGGTCGAGCACAAATTTGGCGAACTCCTCCTCCAGCAGCTCGTCCTTGGATTTGAAACCGGGAATGAGGCCGAAGACTTTTTCAAGGATTTCGCGCAGCGTAATGCGCCGGTCCACCGCCGCCGCCTTGCGCAGCTTTTCCAGCGAATAATATTCGTTTGGCTTGTCGAACACTTCGCGGTTCACATAGTCGATCACCCGGTCCCATTGCCCCGCTTCCACGGCCTTGGCGATGGTTTCGTCCTGCTTGACCGCATCCTCAAACTTTTCAAAGAACATGCGGTCGATGCGCATGCCTTCGTGCCCGATGGCCTGTTCCTTGATCGAGGCGAGAATGTCCTCGCCCTCATGGATGTATGGCGCGGCAGGATCAGACATTCCTCCATGAATGCTGTCCTCACCAATGCCGATTTTCTCCGCCATCGGTTTCTGCACCGGTAGCTTTATGATTTCGTCATAATTGAAATCCTCCTCGAAATATTCGCAGTTGGCGAAGAAATCGAACAGTTTGAAAGCCTGCTTCTCGGGCTCCTTCACGGACTCCCTGATGCCGACATCGTTGCACTCGGCGAGAAAATTGTGCCTGCGCGTGCCCCGCCCCTTGATCTGGATGAAATCTGTCGGCGAGAAAATCGGCCGCAGCAGGCCAAGGTTCAAAATGTCCGGGCAATCATAACCCGTCGTCATCATGCCGACTGTGACACAGACGCGCGCCTTGCTGGTCTTGTAGCCCTCCAAGACGCTGCTGTTTCCAAGCAATTTATTGTTGGCGAAGTTGATGGTGAATTGCTGGGCCTCGGGAATCTGCGAGGTGACCTGTACCGCAAAGTCGGACTTGTAGCGTCCCGGAAACATGCGGCAAGCGATGTCGTTGAGGATTTGCACCAGTTTGGTCGCCTGCCGCTGGCTGACGGCGAAAAGGATCGATTTGCCAATCTCGCCGCTGACCGGATCGCGCATCGCGTTTTCAAGGAAAGTTTTGCAGAACAGAAGGTTGGTCTTTTCGGAGAAGAACCGCTTTTCAAAGTCGCGCTGGGCGTAGCTGTCCTTTTCTTCATTGCCCTCGTCATCCGTCGCGGTGACGACATAGCCCTCATCTGACAGAAGCTGCGTTGTGACATCGGTCCTCGCGTCGATGACGGTCGGGTTGATGAGGAACCCTTCTTTCACACCGTCCAGCAGCGAATAGCGGAATGTCGGCTGGCCGTTTTCGCAGCCGAAGGTGCGGTACGTGTCGAGCAAAAGACGCCGCTCGGTCTGGCGCAGGTCGCGTTTCAGCGGCTCCTCGTTCGGGAGATTCTTCAGATAGTCGCGCGGCGTCGCCGTAAGCCCAAGCTTGCAACCAACAAAATAGTCGAACACCGCCCGCGCATTGCCGCCGATCGAGCGGTGCGCTTCATCGGAAATGACAAAGTCAAAATCCGTCGGCGAAAACTGGTGCTGAAACTTGTTGTTGAACAGCAGCGACTGCACCGTCGAAACCACGATCTCGGCATGACGCCAGTCATCGCGGCTCTGCTTGTAGATGACCGTCTTGTAGTCGTTCGCCAAATTCTGGACGAAGGCCTTCTTCGCCTGATCCTCAAGTTCAATCCGGTCCACCAGAAAAAGCACGCGGCGCGCATTTCCAGATTTCAGAAACAGCTTGATGATCGCCGCTGCCGTCAGCGTCTTGCCGGTGCCCGTCGCCATTTCAAACAGGAACCGGTCCTTGCCCTCGCCGACCGCGCGCTGCAGCGCCTTGATGGCGCTGAGCTGATAGGGGCGCAGAAACCGCAGGCTGTTGGTCTCGATGTAACCCGGTCGTTCGGCTTCATTTTTCCAGCCCGCCTCGGCAGCATAGTTCGGGCGCTGCGTCAGGGCGACATAGTCATCAGAGACAGCCTCGTCGATCAGCCGTTGCGGATTGGGCTTGGCCTTTTGGTAGCTTGCGGTCGAGTCCGGACTTGGGAACGAGGTGATGATATTCGGATTGCCGCGCTCCAAATCCCAAAAATAATGTAGATTGCCATTTGACAAAATGACAAACCGGCAGTTCTGCGACTTGGCATAGCGGCGCGCCTGTTCCTTGCCGACGAGCGGCTCCTTGCCTTCGGCCTTCGCTTCTAAAACAATGAGCGGGCGGCCAGCGGCGTCGAGCAGGAGGAAATCGACAAAGCCGTTTTTGACAGTTTCGAAATCCTCGCCAAGATGGTCGATTTGACCTGAGGCGATTTTGACATTCGGCTCAAGCACGATGTTGGCCTTGCCATTGTCATGGTCGAAAAACCGCCAGCCCGCCTCGTCCAGCAGCCTGTTGATCTTGATGCGCGCCCGCGCTTCTTTCGCCGCCATGCTGACTTATGTCCCGGTTTGCGCGACATAGTAGCAAGAAAGTCTTGCAACGATAGCCCACCGCGCCAATCAAGATTGACTTGTCCAGCCAAGGCGGCAAGCTGCATGTTTTGGCGTCCTCGGGGAACAAGCATCCCATGACCATCCTCACCCTCCTCGACTATGCCGGCGTCGCCGTCTTCGCCGCCACCGGCGCGCTGGCCGCTTCGCGCCGCCAGATGGACCTGATCGGCTTCATCTTCCTCGCCATTGTCACCGGCGTCGGCGGCGGGACGCTGCGGGATTTGGTGCTGGGGCAGACGCCGGTGTTCTGGGTTAATGAGCCTGGCTATCTCATCGTCGCGGCGGCGACCGCCGTCATCGTCTATTTCACGGCGCATCTGGTCTGGTCACGCTATCTGTGGCTGCTCTGGCTCGATGCCATCGGGCTTGCGGCCTATTGCGTCATCGGGGCGGCCAAGGGACTGGCGCTTGGCGTGCCTGCGCCGATCGCGGTGGTCACCGGCATTATGACCGCCACATTTGGCGGCATTTTGCGCGACATGGTGACCGGCGAGCCGTCGGTGCTGATGCGGCGGGAGATTTATCTGACGGCGGCGCTGGCCGGGGCGAGCGCCTATACAATTTTGACGATATTCAACGCCCCCGCCGTGCCTGCGGCGCTGGCCTCAACCCTCGCGGCCTTTCTGGTCAGAGGCGGGGCGCTGTATTACGGCTGGCAGTTTCCAGTGTTCCGCGCCCGCGAGGGCCGCACGCCGGAAGAGGTGAGTGAGGAAAGAAAGCTCAGATAATGCCTTGCTCGCGCGCCGCATCGCGCAGGCTGACCATCGGCCGCGGCCCTATCTGGCTGATGACAATGGACGCCGCCAGTGAGCCGAGCCTGCCGCATTTGGCCAGCGGGTATCCCTGGGTGAGCCCGAACAGCACGCCCGCTGCATACAGATCGCCCGCGCCAGTCGTGTCCACGACCGTCTCGACCGGAACCGGCTCGACCATCACCGTCTCCGCACCCTTAATGATGACCGAACCTTTTTCCGAGCGTGTCACCGCCGCCATTTCGCAGTCATTGCGCAAGGCTGCGAGTGCGGTGTCGAAATCGGCGGTCTGGTACAGCGATTTCAATTCGTGCTCGTTGGCAAAGCAGATGTCCACCGTTCCGGAGCGCATCAGTTCGAGGAACTCAGCCCGGTAGCGGTCGACGCAGAACGGGTCGGACAGCGTCATCGCCATTTTGCGCCCGTTTTTGTGGGCGATTTTCGCCGCGAGCCGTATCGCGTCCTTGGCCAGCGGCGGGTCCCAGAGATAGCCTTCGAAATAGGTGATTTTCGAGGAGGCGACCTTGTCCTCCTCAATGTCCTCCGGCTTCAGTTCGACGCAGGCGCCCAGATACGTGTTCATCGAGCGCTCGCCGTCGGGCGTCACAAAAATCATCGACCGCGCCGTCGGCGGCATTCCCTGCAGCGGCTTTGTGTCAAACGCGACGCCCTGCGCATGCATGTCGTGATTAAACACACCGCCGAGATGATCGCTGGAAACCTTACCGAAATAGGCCGCCCTGCCGCCGAAATTGGCGACGCCCGCAGCCGTGTTCCCGGCGCTGCCGCCTGACGTCTCCATCGCCGGTCCCATCCGCGAGTAGAGAAGCTCCGCCCGTTCGCCGTCGATCAGGTTCATCGCGCCCTTGATGATGCCGTTGGCATGGATGAAGTCATCTTCTGTGCGCGCGATAATATCGACAATGGCGTTGCCGATGGTCAGAACGTCGTACTCAGCCATGAAAAAGTCCCTGAAATTGCAAACCCGCGCTCCTTAGAGGAGGCGGCGTGAATTGGGAAGCCTGTCAATCGGAGACGGTCAGCGGCGCCGGAATGGCATTGGTCTTCTCCGCCGCCTTGCACAGATCGGCGATAATGCAGGCGGCGCAGCGCGGCTTGCGCGCGGTGCAGACATAGCGCCCATGCAGGATCAGCCAATGATGTGCGTGGAACAGATAGTCCGCCGGAATGACGCGCATCAGCCCCGCCTCCACCTGATCCGGCGTCTTGCCGGGAGCCAGCCCCAGCCGGTTGCCGATTCGGAACAGATGCGTGTCCACCGCCATCACCGCCTGGCCAAACGCATTGTTGAGCACGACATTGGCGGTCTTGCGCCCGACGCCGGGCAGTTTCATCAGCGCCTCGCGCGTATCCGGCACCTCGCTCGAATGATCGCGGATCAAGGCCTCACTCAGCGCGATGACGTTCTTCGCCTTGTTGCGCCAAAGGCCGATGGTCCTGATATGCCCTGAGACTGTTTCCTCGCCCAGCGCCAGCATTTTCTCCGGCGTGTCAGCGAGAGCGAACAGACCCCGCGTCGCCTTGTTGACGCCAATGTCCGTCGCCTGCGCCGACAGCACGACGGCCACCAAAAGGGTGAACGGGTTAACATATTCCAGATCTCCCTTGGGTTCGGGCCGCTGCACGGAAAAGCGGCGGAACATTTCCCGCACCTCTTCCGGCGCATAGAGCGGCTTGGTCTTTTTGGCTCTGGCTGCGGCACTTTTGGTCTTTTTGTTTTGCATCAGCGCACTATAGTTCCGCAGATGGATGAGACAATCAGGAACGAACCGATTTTCCACGCGCGCCTTACGCCGCACCGTTCGCTCGGCCCAAAGGGTTTCCGCATTCTCATGGGCGTGTTCATCTTCGTCTGGCTGACAACCGGCGCGGTGTTTCTGTCGCTCGGCGCCTGGCCGATTTTCGGCTTTTTTGGCCTTGATGTGCTGCTGGTCTTCCTCGCCTTCCGCTGGAACTACCATGCGGGCCGGGCGCACGAGGAGGTCGAGCTTTCGCCGCTGCATCTGGCGATCCGCAAACACGCGCCGTCGGGCAAACAGTCGGAGCACGGCTTTAACCCGTTCTGGGCGAAGTTCGACGTGAAGCGGCATGAGTTTGCCGGGATCACGCGGATGAGCGTTGCGGGCGAGGGTCGCGCGGTGGCGCTGGGCGGGTTTCTCAATCCGGACGACCGGGAGAGTTTCGCCAAGGCGTTCGGCGCGGCGCTGGGGCAGGCGAAGCGGGGATAAGCGACGGTGTGAGAGCTGAACGCTCTCACAAAGTCCGTCATCCCGGACGGCGGAGCCGATCCGGGACCCATTCCGGCGAAGAACGTTGTTCTGCGTCCTTGCTCCGTGTGGCGACATTCCGGAATGGGTCCCGGCTCGCGTCGCTTCGCTCCTTGGCCGGGATGACGGGCTTTGGGAATCTGCGCCAACCGAGTTGATGACGGATCATGATGACAAAGCGCAGATTTTCATTCATCCCAAGAATCGGGTGGCGTCACACTTTTCGAGCGCTTAATCTCCCCGTCAATGGAGAAACGCCATGCTGCACGTCAAACCTGAATCCGCCTTTTCACACGACATCCCAGCCGCCGATTATGCCGTCATCCGAAAGGTGATCGAGCATATCAGCCTCGATTACCGCGAACAGCCCTCGCTTGAGGACTTGGCCGACGAGACCGGCCTTGAGGCGACGGCGCTGCAGAAGCTCTTCACCCGCTGGGCGGGCCTGTCGCCGAAAGCCTTCCTGCAGGCCGTCACCATGGACCATGCGCGCCGCCTGCTGGATGACGGAATGCCGCTGCTCGACACGGCCTATGAAGTCGGCCTGTCCGGTCCCAGCCGCCTGCACGACCTTTTCGTCACGCACGAGGCCATGTCGCCCGGCGATTTCAAGACGCGCGGCGGCGGGCTGACAATCCGCTATGGCTTCCACCCCTCGCCGTTTGGCCTCGCACTCATTATGACGACCGAGCGTGGCATATGCGGCCTCGCTTTCGCCAATGAAGACAGCAAAGAAGCCGCCCTCGCTGACATGACGCGCCGCTGGCCGGACGCTGCCTATATACGCGACGATGCGGCCGTCTCCGGCGAGGCGGCGCGTGTGTTTGATCCCGCGCGCTGGAGCGCGGAGCGGCCGCTGCGAATTGTGCTGATCGGCACGGATTTCCAGGTCAAGGTCTGGCAGAGCCTGCTCAGCGTGCCGATGGGCAAGGCGACAACTTATGGAACCATCGCGCGGAGAATCGGCTCCCCAAAGGCCTCGCGCGCCGTGGGCGCGGCGGTCGGGGCCAATCCAATCTCCTTCGTTGTCCCCTGCCACCGCGCCGTCGGCGCCACCGGCGCGCTCACCGGCTATCACTGGGGACTGACGCGCAAGCGGGCGATGCTCGGCTGGGAGGCGGGGCAGGTGCTTCGGGCTTGACCATTCACCGCTTCACCCGCAGAACAAAGCAACTGCGATTGAGGGAACACAATGATCACCGTCCTCGGCTCCATCGGCTTTGACCTCACCACCATTTCCGACCGCCTACCCAATCCCGGCGAAACCCTGGTCGGCACCGGCTTTGTCTCCGGCCCCGGCGGCAAGGGCGCGAACCAGGCTCTGGCGGCCAAGCGCGCCGGCGCGGC
>JANMMM010000205.1:0-9034 GCA_031373225.1 Phyllobacteriaceae bacterium
GGGCAAGCCCTGGAATATCGTCCTGGCGGTCGCGCAGCGGCGGCACAAAAATCGGGAAAACATTCAAACGGTAGTAAAGATCTTCACGGAAACGGCCTTCCTTGACCAGATCCAACAGGTTCCGGTGCGTCGCCGAAATCAGCCTGATATCGACTTTGACCGTCTTGCGCCCGCCGACCGGATCGACCTCGCCTTCCTGAATGGCGCGCAGCAGCTTGACCTGCGCATCCAAGGGCAGGTCGCCGATTTCATCAAGGAACAGCGTGCCGCCGTCCGCCTCGACAAATTTGCCGAGATGCTTGTCCACGGCCCCTGTGAACGAGCCTTTTTCGTGGCCGAACAGAACGCTCTCCACGAGGTTTTCGGGGATCGCGCCGCAATTGACCGTGATGAACGGCTTGCCGCGCCGCTTGCTGGAGCCTTGGATGGCGCGGGCGATGATTTCTTTGCCAACGCCTGATTCGCCTTCGATGATGATCGGAATATTCGACTGGCTGGCCTTTTCGCCAAGCCGCAGCACCCTGTCCATCGACGGGCTCTGGGTAACAATGTCGCTGAAGTTCAACAGTCCGGACGCCGAGCGCTTGATACGCTGCACTTCGCCTTCCAGCGCCTCGACTTTCAAGGCGTTGTTAATTGAGACCAGCAGCCGCTCCGGCGAAACCGGCTTGACGACAAAATCAAATGCCCCGGCGCGCATGGCCGAAATGACGGTGTCAATGCCGCCCTGCCCTGTCTGCACGATCACCGGCGCCTGAATGCCGCGCTCGCGCATTTTGGCGAGCACCGTCATTCCGTCAATGTCGGGCATGACAAGATCGAGAATGACAACGCTGATTCCGGATGGCGCTGCCGCCTCAAGCGCATTCAGCGCCGCCGCGCCGCCGTCTGCCATGACGGGATCAAACCCCATGCGCGTGACCGCAGCTTCCAGCAGCCGCCGCTGCACGGGTTCATCGTCTACAATGAGAATGCGTTTCGGCATTTTATTCCGTTTGTGATTTCACGTCTTCCCCAACCCTGCCAGACAGAGCTAAACAACGGCTCAATGAAGCAGGTAAACTGTCTGTTATGCAAGCGGCGGCGCAGCAGGCGGCCGGGCGGAATTGAACTGATAGCAATTGAGAGCCGGGATATTCATGCGCAGCTCATATAAGCAAAATTCTAATGTATCAATAAGCTTTTCGACGGATAATGTCGCTGGCGGCGCGGTTTCCATCGGCAATCTGCCTGCATGGAACCTCGCCGACCTCTATTCAGGCATTGAATCCCCCGCCTATGCGGGCGACTGCGCAAAGGCTGCGGAGGACGCGGAGGCCTTTGAGGCGCGCTGGCAGGGCAGACTCGCCGCAGAGGCCGCCAAGCCGGGCGGCGGCGGCCTTGCGGAGGCGCTCATCGGGTTTGAAGGGTTGGAAGAGCTTGTCGGGCGTGTCATGTCATTTGCCGGCCTTTGCTTCTTCTCCAACACGTCCGACCCGGCGCTGGCGAAATTTTACGGCGACGCGCAGGAGAAAATGACCGGGGTGGGTTCGCGCCTTTTGTTCTTCACGCTGGAGCTGAACAAGCTTGAAGACAGCGCCGTTGACGCGGCAATAGCCGCCAATCCGGCGCTCGCCAAATATCGGCCTTGGATTGAGGACCTGCGCAAGGCCAAGCCGCATCAGCTGGAAGACAAGGTGGAGAAACTTTTCCTCGAACAGTCGGTCGCCGGCCGCGCCGCCTGGAACCGGCTGTTTGACGAAACAATGACTGCGCTTCGCTTCAATGTCGGCGGCGAGGACCTGGCGCTGGAGGCGGCGCTGAACCTGCTGCAGGACGCCAATCCCTCAAAGCGCAAGGCGGCTTCCAACGCGCTCGCCAAGACGCTCGGCGCGAACCTGCGCCTGTTCACCCAGATCACCAACACGCTGGCCAAAGACAAGGAAATATCCGACCGCTGGCACTATTTCGACGACATCGCCGACAGCCGCCATCTCGATAACCGCATCGAGCGCGCCGTGGTCGACGCGCTGACGCAGGCCGTCACGTCCGCCTATCCGCGCCTTTCGCACCGCTATTATGCGATGAAGGCCAAGTGGCTCGGCATGGAGAAGCTGAACACATGGGACCGCAACGCGCCGCTGCCGGAAACGCCCAAGGCTGAAATTCCATGGGCGGACGCAAAGGATATCGTGCTCAGCGCCTATCGCGGCTTTTCCCCGCAAATGTCGGATACTGCGAAACAGTTCTTCGACAAAAACTGGATCGACGCGCAGGCCCGCCCCGGCAAGTCCCCCGGCGCCTTCGCCCACCCGACCGTGCCTTCCGTCCACCCCTATGTGCTGATCAACTATATGGGCAAGCCGCGCGATGTCATGACGCTGGCGCATGAACTTGGGCATGGCGTGCATCAGGTTCTAGCCGGAAAGCAGGGCCCGCTACTCAGCCAGACTCCGCTGACGCTGGCCGAAACGGCGTCGGTCTTCGGCGAAATGCTGACCTTCCGCCACCTTCTCGCCAAAACCGGCGACAAGCGTGAACGCAAGGCGATGCTGGCGCAAAAGGTCGAGGACATGATCAACACGGTCGTGCGCCAGATTGCTTTTTACCAGTTCGAGCGCAAGCTGCATGAGGCGCGGCGCAAGGCCGAGCTGACATCCGACGAGATCGGCGCGCTGTGGCTGTCTGTGCAGGCCGAAAGCCTCGGCCCCTCGATCCGGATTGGCGAAGGCTATGAGACATTCTGGACCTACATCCCGCATTTCATCCACTCGCCGTTCTACGTTTACGCCTATGCGTTCGGCGACTGTCTGGTGAATTCGCTCTACGCCGTTTATCAGCAGAATCCGGACGGCTTTCAGGAGAAATATTTCACCATGCTGGAGGCGGGCGGCACAAAACATCATTCCGAGCTGCTCGCTCCGTTCGGCCTCGACGCCTCCGATCCGGGCTTCTGGGCAAAGGGACTGTCCGTCATCGAAGGTCTGATTGACGAATTAGAGGCGCTCGACCGGGAAATCGCCAAGGACGCTGCCAAGGGCCCCGCTTGACCAATCCGCCGCTGCAAGAGCCATTCATCCTGTTCCGCGACGACTTTGCGCGCCGCGAAATGCTGTTTGCGCAGCCACAGGAACTGCTGTTGGCGGAGACTCTGGTCGAGCTTGAAGCGGTTTTTGAGAAGATCGAGGCGGCGCGGGCGGCGGGAAAGTGGCTTGCAGGATATTTTTCCTATGAAGCCGGAGCGCTGTTTGAGCCAAAGCTTGCCGCATCGCTTTTGAGCGACAGGCGCATTCCGTTGTGCGCCATAGGCGTGTTCGGCGCGCCGAAAATACGCAAGGCAAAGTCCGGAGCGGCTGCGCCGGACTGGCTTCTTCAAGAGCCAAAAGCAGCTTGGTCATTCCATGAGTACGAGACGCGCTTCGCCCGCGTGCATCAGCACTTGCGCGAGGGCGACTGTTATCAGGCCAACCTGACATTTCCCGTCACCGCAAAGTGGCAGGGCGATCCCGCCGTGATCTTTGACGAGCTTGCGGTGCGCCAGCCAGTCCACCACAGCGCCTTCCTCAACTTTTCCGACACGAAAATCCTTTCCCGCTCGCCCGAGCTTTTCTTCAAAACCGACCGCGAAGGCTGGATCGAGTCTCTGCCGATGAAAGGCACCGCGCGGCGCGGCAGGACGCCGGCTTCCGACAAAGCTCAGAAACGCTTCCTTGCGAGCGATCCAAAAAACCAGTCTGAAAACCGCATGATCGTCGATCTCCTGCGCAACGACATTTCGCGCATCAGCGAGGTCGGCACCCTGTCGGTGCCCAAGCTGTTCAAGATCGAAACCTATGCGACGCTGCACCAGATGGTGAGTCTCGTGCGCGCCAAACTGCTGCCCGGCCTGACAGTCCGCGACATTTTCGCCGCCCTCTTCCCCTGCGGCTCCATCACCGGCGCGCCGAAGCTGAGCGCCATGCGGATACTCCAATCATTGGAACAAAAGCCGCGCGATATCTATTGCGGCTCCATCGGCTGGATCGCGCCGGACGGACGGATGCAGTTCAACGTCGCCATCCGCACGCTGACGCTTTATCCCGAAGGCGAGGCGGTCTTTAATGTCGGCGGCGGCGTGGTGTTCGATTCGACCGCCGAAGAGGAATATGCCGAATGCCTGCTGAAAGCCCGCTTCGCGCTGGGAGACCAAAAGATTTTGGGCCGTCCGGCAGATTTCGCCGCGCGCCAAATGCCGCTGATTGAATAACAGACTTTGACAATCTCTGTTATTCCATTAGTCTTGGGAAATCTGCTTCAGGATCATCGCCATGAACATTTCCCTCACCAAAGAACTGGAAGACTATGTCGCAGCCCAGCTGAAAACCGGCCATTACGGTTCCGCCAGTGAAGTCATCCGCGAGGCGCTGAGGACTAAAATCAAGGAAGAGCGGCGGGCGCTGCTGAACGAGCGCGTTGAAAAGAGCGACGGGCAGATCGCGCGCGGCGAGGTGATCGTAGCGGATGAGGCCTACTTTGAAGGCAAAAAGAAGATGATCCGCGACAGATACATGCGCGGATGATGGCATACTCGGTCAAATTTTCAGAAAGCGCCGACGCTGATTTTGACAGCATTCTGCATTTCATCGCGCAGGACAATCCACTGCGCGCCATATCGTTTGTCGATGAGCTTCGGCAAAGTGCGGAAGAAGCGCTGTCAATATTTCCAAACGCCGGCAAACCATTCGGTTCGGCGAGAATGCTGTCCTTCGGAAACTATGTCATCCTCTACCGCGTCGATGACGCCGCCAGAACCGTCACCATCATCCTCGTCACCGAGGGCCACCGCGACTGGCAGGAACTCTTGGAAGACCGGCTTTGAGCTTTTCCCACACTCCTTATGACGGCTCGTCCAGCCCGTTCGCCATCGGCCTGACGCCGCTAGACATGGCGGAATGGATTGAGACCGATGCTGCGCTGGAGGCCTATCTCCGGGAAAAAGACCGGCTGCGCGCCGCCCATCCCGATATTGTCTTTGCCGAGGGAGCCGAGACCCTCGCATCGCAGGAAGAAGTTCTGAAAGACCTTGTTTCATGGCTTCTTGAAAACCGTCCTGGAATCTACAGCGCCGCAGGCAATGACATTTCCATTGCCGGAACAGGCCGCCGCATCCGCCTCGACGCCCCCTCCCCGCCGCTGCTGACCGCCGCCAAGCTCGTGCAGGAAGACCTCGTCCTCATGCGCAAAGGCGAAGCGGGCTGGCGGCTCGCGGCGGCGTCGCTCTCCTTCCCCTCCTCCTGGTCGCTGCGGGAAAAGTTTGGCCGCGCCATGCACGAAATCCATGCGCCTGTTCCCGGCTTTGGCACCGGCACGCGCAACGCCGGGCTAATTGAACGGATGTTTGATAATCTTAAACCCTGGCATCCGGTGAAGCGCTTCAACTGGTCGGTCTACACCGATGATGCGCTTTATCATCCCGCCTCCTCCGGCGAGCGCGATGTGCGCCCCGAGCATGCCTTCCTGCGTGTCGAGCGGCAGACGCTGCGCAAAATGCCGGTTTCCGGCGATATTCTCTTCACGATCCGTATTCACCTCGACCCGTTGCTGGCGCTGCAAAATCTGCCGGGCGCCCATGAGCTGGCCGCCTCGCTCGCCGCCCAGCTCATGGCGCTGGATGAGGCGCAGCTGGCCTATAAGGGCCTTGCGGCAAACCGCAATTTGCTTATTGAACGCTTGAAATCGCTCTGAACTTGCTCATTTTGACCTGACACCCTATGGTCCCGAGCTGCCGCGCGCCAAGCGCCGCATGTGTTGCGTCAGAACGGGGTTTGTAATTGGAAGCATCAAAATGGCCAGTCTACGGCAAAATCACCGGCCCGGTCGTGATGATCGGCTTTGGCTCCATCGGCCGGGGCACGCTGCCGCTTCTGGAGCGCCATTTTGATTTTGACCGCTCGCGCCTGACAATTGTTGATCCGAAAGCCGAAAACCGCGAAATCCTCAAACAGCGCGGCTTTGCCTTCAAAAAGCGGGCGTTGACGCTGAAGAACTACCGCAAAATCCTGACGCCGCTGCTGACAAAGGGCGCAGGTCAGGGCTTTTGCATCAACCTGTCGGTCGACACATCCTCGCTCGACATCATGAAGCTCTGCCGCGAGCTCGGCGTCTTGTACATCGACACTGTGATCGAGCCGTGGCTCGGCTTTTATTACGACGAGAAAAAGAGCAACGCCGCCCGCACCAACTACGCCCTGCGCGAAGCCATGCTTGCCGAAAAGCAGCGCAGCCCCGGCGGAACCACCGCCATTCACTGCTCCGGCGCCAATCCGGGCATGGTGTCGTGGTTTGTCAAACAGGCGCTGCTCGACATCGCCAAGGATACCAAGCTGAAATTCACCGAGCCGAAATACAATGACCGCGACGGCTGGGCCAAGCTGATGAAGAAGCTCGGCGTCAAGGGCATCCACGTCGCCGAACGAGACACACAGCGCGCCAAGGACCCGAAGCCGCTGAAGACATTCTGGAACACCTGGTCGGTCGAGGGCCTTTTATCGGAGAGCTTGCAGCCCGCAGAATTAGGCTGGGGCACGCATGAAAAATGGATGCCGAAAAACGCCAAACGCCACAAGCAGGGAACCCAGGCGTCCATCTATCTTAACCAGCCGGGCGGCAACACGCGGGTGCGCACCTGGTGCCCGACGCCGGGGCCGCAATATGGCCTGCTCGTCACCCACAATGAGGCGATATCGATCTCGGACTATTACACTGTGCGCGGCGCGGACGGCGAGGCGGTCTACCGCCCGACCTGCCACTATGCCTACCATCCCTGCAATGTCGCGATCCTGTCGATGGACGAGCTGTTCGGCGCCGGCGGCAAGATCCCGAAGCGCCTGCATGTGCTGGAGGAGCACGAAATCCTCGACGGCGGCGACGAGCTGGGCGTGCTCATCTACGGCCACAAGAAAAACGCCTACTGGTACGGCTCACACCTCAACATTGAAGACGCGCGGCGCCTTGCCCCCTACCAGAACGCCACGGGACTGCAGGTCACTTCAGCGGTGCTCGCCGGCATGGTTTGGGCGCTTGAGAATCCGGAATCCGGCATAGTCGAAACCGATGAAATTGACTTCAAGCGCTGTCTTGCGGTGCAGCGCCCCTATCTCGGCAATCTCAAGGGCAAATACACCGACTGGCATCCGATGAAGGACCGCCTCTCCATGTTCCCCCGCGACGGCGACCCGAAGGACCCGTGGCAGTTCCGCAATGTTTTGGTTCATTAGCTGGAAGGATGATAGCCAGAGCCTTGCTTTCGCCGCGAATTTTGTATTCCCTGCGACTCAGGGATGGACAAGCGAGTGGGAAAAATGCGCAAACTGACCGGTATTTCAGCCATGGCGGCGATGATTGCGCTGTCCGGATGCCAGACAATTGACTTTGGCGGCCCTGTCGCCGTCGCCCCGCCGCCGGTTGGCGCGGCCGAGGGACAGTGGGTCGGCACGGATGGTGTCGCGGTGTCGACATTTTCGAACGGCTCATTCTCATCAAATGCTACTGACACCGGATCAAAGCTTGCCGTTGGCAATTATCAGTACACTGACCCGCGCTCCGTCGCGATCACCTTCAAATCCCTGCTGCGCGGCACCACCGTCAACGCAAACTGCGCCGTCGTGACTTCGTCGCAGATGAACTGCACCTCCTCCAGCGGCGCGCAGTTCTCGCTCATCCGCCGCGCCGCCGCGCCCGTCTGAGGCTGTTTGGCCGCATTGAAACTCGCCGCCATGCTGCTATCTCTGCGCGCCTGACAGGAGCGCTTCATGCTGATGATTTCCGACGCCAAGAAAACCGGCCCGCTGCCGGACGGCCACCCAAAGGTCAATGGCGGCAAGGTCGGCGTTCTCCTCGTCAATCTCGGAACGCCGGACGGCACGGATTATTCCTCCATGCGCCGCTACCTCGCCGAGTTCCTCTCCGACCGGCGCGTCATTGAAACGCCACGCTGGCTTTGGATGCCGCTGCTGCATGGCGTGATCCTCACCACGCGCCCAAGAAAATCCGGCAGGGCCTATCAGAGCATCTGGAACAAGGAAAAGAACGAGTCGCCGCTTCGCACCTTCACCCGCGCCCAGGGTGATGCGCTTGCGGCGCGTATGGCGAATGAACCGTCGGTGATCGTCGATTGGGCGATGCGCTACGGCAATCCTTCCATCGAAAGCGTCATCGGCAAGCTGCGCGAACAGGGATGCGACCGCATTCTCGTCTTCCCGCTCTACCCGCAATACAGCGCCACCACGACCGCCACCGTTAACGACCATGTCTTCCGCGCCCTGATGAAACTGCGCGTCATGCCCGCGCTGCGCACCGTGCCGCCTTTTCATGACGAGCCTGTCTATATCGAAGCGCTCGCCGCCTCGGTCCAAAAGCATCTGGCAACCCTCGCCTTCAAGCCGGAAATCATCATCGCCTCCTTTCACGGCATCCCGAAAACCTACTTCGAACGCGGCGACATGTATCATTGTCACTGCCTGAAAACCGCCCGCCTGCTGCGCGAGCGGCTTGGCCTCGGCAAAGACGAGCTGATCGCCACATTCCAGTCCCGCTTCGGCCCGCGGGAATGGCTGCAGCCCTATACGGACAAGACCATTGAAAAACTGGCGAAGGACGGCGTCAGATCCATTGCCGTCATCAACCCGGGTTTCGTGTCCGACTGCCTCGAGACGCTGGAAGAAATCGCAGTGGAAGCCGCGGAGACATTCCACCATGCGGGTGGCCAAAACTTCGCCCACGTCCCCTGCCTCAATGCCAGCGACGAGGGAATGCAGGTGATTGAGCACATGGTCCGCCGCGAGCTTTCCGGCTGGCTGTAGCTTTGCGGCGGAGAAATTATTCGATTGCGAATGAATGTTGTTCAACAATTCGCTGTATGATAATATTTGATATGAAGGAGATCGTCTACAGCAAGTCCGCGTTAAAGGCGCTGTCTCGAATTCCGGTGAATCTGGCCAAGCGCATCCGTTCCAAAATCGAGCACTATGCGGCTGATCCGGCGTCGCAGGTCGCAAACATTGTCAAATTGCAAGGC
>JANMMM010000229.1:0-2762 GCA_031373225.1 Phyllobacteriaceae bacterium
GGCCGAAAGCCTTGGACAAGAAAGCCGACCCGATCATCGTTCACCCTGATGTGCGCCGCACATTGATGACGATCAAATCTTTCAATGAGGCGGGCCGCGCGCTGGTGCTGTGGACCGCGATCCAGTCCGACGTGGCGCACCGCTCCG
Organism: Phyllobacteriaceae bacterium; assembly: GCA_031373225.1. Classification (GTDB taxonomy): domain Bacteria; phylum Pseudomonadota; class Alphaproteobacteria; order Rhizobiales; family Rhizobiaceae; genus JANOYJ01. The sequence continues at coordinate 148 of JANMMM010000229.1, forward strand.
GCGACGAAAAAGCCCGCGAGGTTGCTGATGATCTCCTCGGTCTGATGACCCCGATCATCAAGGGTGTGCTCACCGACAAGGGCTTCGACCACGCCGTGATGGCGCAACAGATGTATGGCGGCCATGGCTATATCGAAGAATGGGGCATGAGCCAGTTCGTCCGCGACGCTCGCATCGCCATGATCTATGAAGGCGCCAACGGCGTGCAGGCGCTGGATCTGGTGGGCCGCAAGCTCGGCGCCAACGGCGGCCGCGCCATCATGGCCTTCTTCAAGGAAGTCGGCGACTTCTGCGAGGCCAACCGCACTGATGAAAAAATGGCACCCTATACCAAGTCCTTGAAAAGGGGCCTCAACGACCTTCAGGCCGGCTCGATGTGGTTCATGCAGAACGCCATGGCCAACCCCGACAACGCCGGCGCCGGCTCCACCGATTTCATGCACCTCTTCGGCCTCGTCGCGCTTGGCTATATGTGGGCGCAAATGGCGAAGACTTCGCAGGATAAGATTGCCGAAGGCGCAAACGGCAAGGCGGCGTTTTTTGAGACGAAGCTTGCGACGGCGGATTTTTTCATGGGCCGGGTGATGCCCGAGACGTCGATGCGCTTGGCAAGGATTCAGGCCGGCAGTCAGGCTGTGATGGCGCTTCCGGCGGAGGCGTTTTAGACCGGTGAGCTGACTCTCCCTCACCTGTCTTGCTGCGCAAGACTGTCCTCTCCCCGTGGGGGAGAGGGGAAAGCAAAGCGCCTTCCTTCCCCTCTCCCCCACGGGGAGAGGACAGCTTCGCGCAGCGAAGCAGGTGAGGGAAAGTCAGAAGATGGAAGACAAGAAGAAACAAGACCGACCGAAAGGACACCCCCATGTCAGAAGCCTACATCTACGATCATGTCCGCACCCCGCGCGGCCGCGGCAAGAAGGATGGGTCCTTGCATGAAGTGCCCGCCGTGCGCCTCGGCGCAAAGGTTCTGGAAGCCATCCGCGACCGCAACGGCCTCGACACAAGCAAGGTCGATGACATCCTGTTCGGCTGCGTCGATCCGGTCGGCGAAGCCGGCGCGGTCATTCCGAAGTCCAGCGCCTTCGAGGCGGGCTATGATTTCCGCGCCCCCGGCATGCAAATCTCCCGCTTCTGCGCCTCGGGCCTTGATGCGGTGAATTTCGGCGCGGCGAAAATCGTCCAGGGTGCGGACGACATCGTCATCGCCGGCGGCGTTGAATCAATGTCCCGTGTCGGCATGGGCGCGGCGGGCGGCGCGTGGTACATGGACCCGTCGGTCGGCTTGCCGTCCTATTTCATGCCGCAGGGCGTCTCCGCCGATCTCATCGCCACAAAGTATGGCTTCTCGCGCGACGATGTGGACGCCTATGCCGTCGAGAGCCAGAAGCGCTCGGCGCATTCATGGAAGAGCGGCTATTTCAAAAAGTCGGTCATTCCGGTGAAGGACCAGAACGGCCTTACCATCCTCGACCACGACGAGCATATGCGCCCGACAACCGACATGCAGTCGCTGGCGAGCCTCAATGCCTCTTTCATCATGCCCGGCGAAATGGGCGGCTTTGACGCCGTGGCCATTCAGGCGCATCCGGATGTCGAGGCAGTCAATCATGTGCACCATGCCGGCAATTCCTCCGGCATCGTCGACGGCGCGGCCGCCGTCCTGCTTGGCTCAAAGGCGGCGGGCGCGATGCTCTCCTCCAAGCCCCGCGCCCGCATCCGCGCCTTCGCCAATATCGGCTCCGACCCGGCTTTGATGCTGACCGGCCCGGTCGATGTCACCGAAAAACTGCTGAAGCGCGCCAACATGAAGCTCTCGGACATTGACCTGTTCGAGCTCAACGAAGCCTTCGCCGCCGTCGTGCTGCGCTACATGCAGGCATTCGACATTCCGCATGACAGGATCAACGTCTGCGGCGGCGCGATCGCCATGGGCCACCCGCTCGGCGCAACCGGCGCGATGATCCTCGGCACGGTGCTGGATGAGCTGGAGCGGCGGGATTTGAACGTTGCGCTTGTGACGCTCTGCATCGGCGCGGGCATGGGCACGGCGACGATTATTGAGCGGGTGTGAGCAGATGGAGAGTCTGGAGCCAAGCGCCCCTCTCTGTCCTGTCGGACATCTCCCCCGCGAGGGGGGAGATCGCCCCCGTCACCGCATACGCCAACTTTCACGTTGGGCGTTGGGCGAATGCGGACACAGATCGAACGCCCCCCGCGCGGGGGAGATGCCGACAGGCAGAGAGGGGGCGCCTCGACGTGACCTCTCCAACAAGCGAATTGCACCAATCAATTTTCGCGCAGCGCGCGTCCACAAGCTGACAGGAACCCGGCCATGACCTACGCAAATTTCAAATTCGACACCGATTCCGACGGCATCGCGCTCATCAGCTGGGACATGCCCGGCAAATCGATGAACGTCTTCACCGAAGAGGTGATGAACGAGCTGGATTCCATCATCGACAAGGTGAAAAACGAAGCCGCCATCAAGGGCGCCGTCTTCACCTCCGGCAAGGATTCCTTCTCCGGCGGGGCGGATCTGACCATGCTGAAGAAAATGTTCCAGGTCTATCAGGACGAAAAGGACAAGAACCCGCAAGGCGCGGTCAAGCTGCTGTTCG
>JANMMM010000234.1:0-29419 GCA_031373225.1 Phyllobacteriaceae bacterium
CTATGGCAGCTTTGGGTTCGGTTACCCAAGGCGGGCGGAGTCCCTCAGCCATGTCCCTCCTGGCCTTCGCGCGCTGGAAACAGCGCCCCATGCGCCAGCCCGGGCAAAAAGCCGTGACAGGGCGTGTGGCGAGCCCACACCTAGAACAGGTTAGGCGATTCCACACAATAACAGCTACGATTCCGGCATTGTCCTTGGCGCGATAGTGTAGTTCCATTCGGGGTGGAAGTCATCGCCGGTTATGTTCAGCGCCGCCATTTCGGCATCGCTGACCTTGATGCCTTTTTCATAGGTCCGCTCATCGAGGGCGCACTCGATTTTCAAACCGGTCTTCGTCGTCGTGGCGCCGATCAGTTCGATGATCGTCAGATGATCCGTGAGCGGTCGGCCGCGCCAGTTCTGCGTGATGTGGCAAAACATGCGGTGCTCGATCTTGTTCCATTTCGAAGTGCTCGGCGGATAGTGGTGGACGTGCACGGTCAGGCCCGTCTCGTCGGCGAGCTTCTGCAGCTCGATCTTCCAGAGGCGGACACGCGCGCCGTTCGAGCCGCCGCCATCCGCCGTGATCCCGGATCAAGTCCGGGACCAGCTCGCGCGCCTGCGGGTAGCGCCCGGCTCCCATCCGATCCCGCCAGCATCGGATCGAGGCAACCGCGAACTCAGCCGTATCGGCAGTGATGCCGACGCTGACAAAGCCGGTGTTGGCCGTCACATCGTAGACACCATAAGGCGCGGCCTTGCCCAACTGCTTATCGACGAAGTCGTGCACCTTGACCCTGGCTGGAGAGCTTTTGGGACGATAATCCGAGCCGCCATTCTTGTAGTTGCCGACCAGTTCCTTCTTCTTCGTATCGACTGAGATCACCGGCTGGCAAGCGGCCTGGGCAGCGGCGACCTTGGCGTTGATGTGCTCGAACTGCGCATTGCGGTCGGGATGCCTGGAGCCTTCGACCGCCTTGCGATTGCGCTGGCGCGAGAAGCCGAGCTTCACCAACTCCCTGGCGACGGTGTCGGCGCTGACCTTGTGCCCCATCGCCGTCAATGCAGCCGCGAGCTTGTCCATGCTCTTGGAGACCCAGATCAGCGGCCGCATCGGATCGCCCAGGGTCGCAGGCTCGACCAGGCGCTTGAGTTCTGGAACAAGGCCAGGGTCATTCCCGGCCACCGGCCGGCGCCCGCCTCCGGCGCGGCGCACCTGCCCCTTCGCCGGCAGTTCGTCGCCGAGATCGGCCTCGCCCCGATTGATGGTCGAGCGGGCCAGGCCTGTGATCTCAGACACCGCCTTGAGCCCGCCGTAGCCCGCCGCCCGCACCTCAGCGGCAGCAAACAGACGCCGCGCGCGCTCATCGAGCTTCGATCCTACGGAATTCCATCGTTGCCGTATGCCACTTGTGTCGATCATGCGAACACGCATACGACTGTTTGCCCCCCGAAGGAATCCCGCCAGGGCGAGTTAATCGGTCAAACGCATGCTGAATACGATTCAGTTATTGTGCGAAGTGTCCTTACCTATACTGGGTGTGGGCTCGCCACACGCCCTGTCACGGCTTTTTGCCCGGGCTGGCGCATGGGGCTTTCCTTTTGAGAAAGCGCGAAGGCCAGGAGGGACATGGCTGAGGGTCTCCGCCCGCCTTGGACACCGCTGTCCAAGACTGCTATAGGCCACCCGCTCTCCCGAATGCCGGTGGACACCCGGTCCCTATGAGAGCAGCGCGATCAATGTACGCGCATTTTGCGGCGAGGGGATAGAAATCGTGACTTGTCCGCGAGGAAAAATGACAAGCAATTGATATTGAGAGAATTAACATTTTCTGGCGTCAAGGCTTTATCCCCATGTCCGGGCCTTCGCCAATCAGTCCTGCGGCAACATCGCCCGGAAAATGGGTGGCGGCCAGCGCCGGCATGTCATATTAAGGTGCACCATGAATCCTGTCTCGGCTTTCGCCATCTACTTCATCATCTGGTGGATTTCCCTTTTCGCCATCTTGTCGGTTGGATTGAAAACTCAGGATGAGACAGGCGAAGTTGTGCCCGGCACGTCCGCCAGCGCGCCGCAGGGCAGCCATATGTGGCGCGTGGTTCTGATAAACACGCTGATTGCAACTCTGCTGTTTGCGGTTTTCTACTATGTCTTCGCAGTGCGCGGCTGGAATTTTGACCAATTGCCGCAGATCATTCCGTCATCAGCCAATTCGAGCGGCTAATTCATGACAAAAAAAAGCAAGGCTTGCGCCTTGCTCTGATGTCACGCGTCGATTCAGTGTTTCAGCTCGCGCCGACGGCAGCGTATGTTCGCGCCAGAACCGCATCCTCCCAAGATTTGACCGCGTAAACAGGTGGATTCATCCACCTTTTTTCTTGTCTGAAGACGCTAACGGACAGTGGCATGATTGTCACGCACAATTTTTCTTTTTCGGAATAATTCACTTTATTTGACCAATTGGAAAAAAATCAACGAAATGAAGGCGCAAGCCGGATTTCCGAAGCCGGGTTTCCAACCTCGCGCGAAGCGGATATGTAGCCGCAGGAAAACCGCATTTCCGCGCGATTCCCCTTGCTGCCCGCTCATTTCCGGTGACTTATTTATGCGCCTTTCCCGCTTTTTTCTGCCGATCATCAAAGAGAATCCCAAAGAGGCGGAAATTGTTTCGCACCGGCTGATGCTGCGCGCCGGGATGATCCATCAGCAGGCCGCCGGCTCCTATTCATGGCTGCCGCTCGGCAAACTGGCGCTGGATAAGGTGTCGAAGATTATCCGCGAGGAGCAGAACCGCGCCGGCGCCTTCGAGATCATGATGCCGACCATCCAGTCGGCGGACCTTTGGCGTGAGAGCGGGCGCTATGACGCCTATGGCAAGGAGATGCTGCGCATCAAGGACCGGCACGAGCGCGACATGCTGTACGGGCCGACCAATGAGGAGATGGTGACGGAGATTTTCCGTTCTTACGTCAAATCCTACAAGGACCTGCCGCTTAATCTATATCACATCCAGTGGAAGTTCCGCGACGAGGTGCGCCCGCGCTTTGGCGTCATGCGCTCGCGCGAGTTCCTTATGAAGGACGCTTATTCGTTTGATTTGGACGCTGAAAGCTCGAAAGCTTCCTATGACCGGATGTTTGTCGCTTATCTGCGCACATTCGAGCGCATGGGCCTGAAAGCCATTCCAATGCGCGCCGACACCGGCCCGATCGGCGGCGACGCGTCCCATGAGTTCATTGTTCTCGCCTCTACCGGCGAGTCGGAAGTCTTCTGCCACAGGGATTTTCTCACAATGCCCATTCCCGGCGAAGAAACGGATTTCAGTGACAGTGCCAGTCTCGCCAAAACCGTTGAAGCGTGGACCACGCCCTATGCCGCCACCTCCGACGTGCATGACCAAGCCGCTTGGGAAAGAATCGGAGCGGACAATCAGATCACGGCGCGCGGCATCGAGGTCGGCCACATCTTCCAGTTCGGAACTAAATATTCCGAGCCGATGGGCGCAAAAGTCATGGGGCCGGACGGCAGGGAGCACGCAGTGTTCGGCGGCTCCTATGGCATCGGCCCGACCCGTATCGTCGCCGCCGCGATTGAAGCCGGGCATGACGAGAACGGCATTATCTGGCCCGACGCCATCGCGCCGTTCAATGTGGGCATCATCAATATGAAGGCGGGGGACGCGGCCTGCGACGCGGCTTCGGAGAAGATTTACGCCGCGCTGGAAAAGGCTGGTATCGACGTTCTGCTCGACGACACGGACGAGCGGGCGGGCTCGAAGTTTGCCACGGCGGACCTCATCGGTCTGCCAATGCAAGTCATCGTCGGCCCGCGCGGCATCGCTTCCGGCGAAGTTGAGATCAAAAACCGCAGGACCGGCGCAAAGGCAAATCTCAGCGTCGATGCCGCCATTCAACGGATCACGGGAGCATCATGAGCGACATCGCCGCATTGCCGGACGTGGCGGGGCCGTTCTCGAAATTCGAGCGCATGGTCGCCTGGCGCTATCTGCGCTCGCGCCGCAAGGAAGCGGTGATTTCCGTCATTGCCGGCTTCTCGTTCATCGGCATCATGCTTGGCGTGGCGACGTTGATTATCGTCATGGCGGTGATGAACGGGTTCAGAGGCGAGCTGTTGGAGCGCATCCTCGGCATTAACGGCCATCTCATCCTGCAGCCGATGGACCGGCCGCTCGACGATTACGATGAGCTGTCCAAAAAGCTCAGCGGCCTGGCGGGTGTCACTTATGTTCTGCCCATCGTTGAAGGCCAGACGCTCGCCTCCGGCAACCGGGGGGCCGGGACGGGCGCGCTGGTGCGCGGCATACGGCCGGAGGATGTCGCAAAGGTCAAACTGGTGGCGGAGACGGTCAAGCAGGGTTCGTTCGACAATTTCATGAAGGGCGAGGGCGTCGCCATCGGCTCGCGGCTGGCGGAAAATCTCGGCCTTGCGGCGGGCGACCTGATCACGCTGATTTCGCCGGACGGCGACGTGACGCCGCTCGGCACGACGCCGCGCGTCAAGTCCTACGTGGTGGATGCGATCTTCGAAATCGGCATGTCGGAATATGACGCCTCGATCATCTTCATGCCGCTCGCCGAAGCGCAGCTGTATTTCAACTCGGAAGACCGGGTGCAGAGCATTGAAATTGTCGCCGATGATCCGGACGCTGTGGACGAGCTGCGCCCGCTTGTCGAGATAACGGCGAACCGGCAGCTGCTGCTGACCGACTGGAAAGAGCGCAACCAGACCTTCTTCTCGGCGCTTCAAGTGGAGCGCAATGTCATGTTCATGATCCTGACGCTCATCATTCTGGTCGCCGCTCTCAACATCATTTCCGGCCTCATCATGCTGGTGAAAGACAAGGGTTCGGACATCGCCATCCTGCGCACCATGGGCGCGACGCGCGGCATGATTATGCGCATCTTCCTGATGACCGGCGCGGCCATCGGCGTGACCGGCACGCTGGCGGGCGTGGGGCTTGGCATTGTCGTGTGCCTCAATATTGAGAGCATAAGACAGTTTTTCTCCTGGCTCTCCGGCACAATCATGTTCAATCCGGAACTCTATTTCCTCTCCGAGCTGCCGGCCAAGATGAACCCCGGCGAGACCATGACCGTCATCATCATGGCGCTGGTCCTCTCCTTCCTCGCGACACTCTTCCCCGCCTGGCGCGCCGCAAAGCTCGATCCGGTCGAAGCGCTGAGGTATGAATAGTGGCGGACGGCAATATTCTAGAGCTGAAAGGCGTCGTCCGCTCCTACAAGCAGGGTGAGCGGACGCTCGAAATTCTGAAAAGCGCAGACTTTTCGATTCGCAAAGGCGAGATGATCGCGCTGGTCGCGCCGTCCGGCACGGGAAAATCAACGCTCTTACACACAGCCGGCCTGCTTGAGCGGCCGGATTCGGGCGAGGTGATCGTCAACGGCCGCTCCTGCGGCGAGCTGGGCGATGACGCGCGCACCGCAATCCGCCGCTCGGAGATCGGCTTTGTCTATCAGTTTCATCACCTCTTGCCGGAATTTTCCGCGCTGGAAAACGTCATGATCCCGCAGATGGTGCGCGGCTTGACGAAACAGGCGGCGTCCGGGCGGGCGCAGGAGCTGCTCGACTATATGAAGATCGGCCCCCGCGCATCACACCGCCCATCCGAGCTTTCCGGCGGTGAACAGCAGCGCGTCGCCATCGCAAGGGCCGTCGCCAACGCGCCGCTCTTGCTCTTGGCGGATGAGCCTACCGGCAATTTGGACCCGGGGACGGCGCATTATGTGTTTGAGGCGCTGGAAGCCCTTGTGCGTCAGTCCGGCCTCTCGGCGGTGATCGCGACGCATAACCACGAGATCGCCAAGCGGATGGACCGGCGGGTGACGCTGAAGGACGGGCTGGTGGTTCCGCTGGAGCTTTAGGCCGGGACTTTTCTTTTTCCAAAGCCTTGAATTCCCGGCCCCGCCTCCACATTTCCCCCTCAACGGCGCCGGGCCCCTCTGGCGGTGACAGTATTGTCATCGCGATGTCGGAGCCGTTTCGTATTTGAAACACGAAACATGAGGTCCGGCAGTGGATTACGTCCAAGCGGCGCTATACGCAGATTTTCTCGGCACTCCCTCCTATTTCTGGCTGATCTTCATCAGCATCGTCATCGCGCTCCTCGTCTTCGACCTCGGCGTCCTGCACAACAAGGACAAGGAGATCGAAGCCAGGGAGAGCTTCATCCTTTACGGCGGCTACATGGCCGTCGCCTTTGCCTTCGGCGCGTGGATATGGGTGTCGCGCGGCGCGCAGCCGGGGCTTGAGTTTTTCACCGGCTATCTCATCGAGCAGTCGCTTTCGATGGACAATATCTTCGTCATCGCCACGATCTTCGGCGCGCTGGCGATCCCGCGCAAATATCAACACCGGGTGCTGTTCTGGGGCATTCTGGGCGTTATCCTGTTCCGGGCCGTGCTGATCGGCGTCGGCGCGGCTTTGGTGCAGAATTTCGACTGGGTCCTCTACATTTTCGGAGCCTTCCTCGTTTTCACCGGTCTCCGCATGTTCATGAAAAACGAGCACGCGCCCGATATGGAGAGCAACGCGCTGCTGAAATGGCTGCGCTTCCATATGCGCATCACCACGGAGCTGCACGGCCAGAAATTCCTCGTGCGCCTGAAGGATACCGCAACGGGCAAGTCTGTCCTGTGGATGACGCCATTGCTCGTCGCGCTTATCATGGTCGAGTTCGTCGACCTGATTTTCGCCGTCGATTCCGTCCCCGCCATCTTCGCGGTCACGCAGGACACGTTCATTGTCTACACGTCCAACATTTTCGCCATTCTCGGCCTGCGCTCGCTGTATTTCGCCCTCGCCTCGGCGATGAGCCGCTTCGCCTATCTGCAATATTCGCTGGCGACGCTGCTGGTGCTGGTCGGCATGAAGGTCAGCCTCGTGCCGCTCGGCGTCAAAATTCCGACAGCGCTGTCGCTCGCGGTCACAATCGGCGTGCTGGCGGCGGGGATTGTCTATTCGCTGTGGAAGACGCGCGGGGAGGCGGGGAAACAGACGGTGTGATGGCGGCTACTCCCCCAGAGGGCGTCATCCCGGAATCGCGAAGCGATATCCGGGACCCATTGCGGCGAAGAACGTGATTGTCCGCCCCTTCCCAAGCGGAGAGTGTCCGGCATGGGTCCCGGATATTGCTTCGCAATTCCGGGATGACGGGCTGTGAGGAGGGCCTTCACCAGCTGAGTTGATGACGGTGCGTGGGAGGGGCTTCCCGTCAATCGCATTGTATTGAATACTCGCGAATCTGGGGGAAACCATGCCGCTTGCCATGAACCGTGACGTCTTCATCACCTGCGCCATCACAGGCTCCGGCGGCACGCAGGACCGATCACCGCATGTGCCGCGCTCGCCCAAGCAGATCGCCGACGCGGCAATTGATGCGGCGAAGGCGGGGGCGGCAATCGTTCATTGCCATGTGCGCGATCCGGAGACCGGCAAGCCGTGCCGGGATGTGCATCTCTACCGCGAAGTGACGGAGCGCATCCGCGATGCCGAGGTCGATGTGGTGCTGAACCTCACCGCCGGAATGGGCGGTGACATGGTGTTCGGTGATGTGGAAAACCCGCTGCCCCTGAAAGCGCAGGGCACCGACATGGGCGGGGCTTCAAACCGGATGGAGCATATCCGCCAGTGCCTGCCGGAAATCTGCACGCTCGACTGCGGCACGATGAATTTCAACGAGGCCGACTATGTGATGACCAACACGCCCGGCATGCTGCGCGCCATGGGCGCGATGATGACCGCGCTCGGGGCCAAGCCGGAGATCGAGGCGTTCGACACTGGGCATCTGTGGTTCGCCAAACAGCTGGTAGAGGAGGGCGTGCTGAAGCCCGACGCGCTCGTCCAGCTCTGCATGGGCGTCCCCTGGGGCGCGCCGAACGATCTCAACACATTCATGGCCATGGTCAACAATGTGCCGCCCACATGGACCTGGTCCGCCTTCACGCTTGGGAGGGACCAGATGGCCTATGTGGCGGCGACCGTTCTGGCGGGCGGCAATGTGCGGGTCGGGCTGGAGGATAATCTGTGGCTCGGCAAGGGCGTTCTGGCGACCAACGCGCAGCTGGTCGAGCGGGCGGTGACGATTGTGGAGAATATGGGGGCGCGGGTGATCGGGCCGGGGGAGGTTAGGGAGCGGCTGGGGCTGCTGAAGCGATGATCGAACTCAACCTGACCAACCTGAAATATCCGAACGACACAAAGAAGGAATTCCCGTACGCATGGCCAATCGCGGCGGCTCTGGAGCAGAGCGGAGAATTCCGAGAATGGATGTTGTTGAAGTCTGGACTCCAAGGTCGAGAGAAGGGCGCTAAGCTGTTGGACAGGGAACAGTATGACTGCCGAAAGTCCAAACCGGCTTTCTGGTGGAAAGACAACTACTGTGGGAGGAAATCAGCCTGTCCTTTCCATGCATGTGGACAGACAGACTTACTTGCGGTTTTCAAATTGTCCGACGACAACTGCGTTGCCCTTAACATTGAGGTCAAGCATCCCGGCGAGCGTCCTCTCGACAAGGATCAGGTGGATAGCTGCCTTAAACGCGCCGAGTGCTGGCGCACCAATTCTACGCGCCCAAAACGGATTCTGCCGCATGAACAAAGCGTTACGTTGCTGGTGTGTTCGGAAGCCTTTGAAAAAACTCATGGCGCACTCACCCAACTGTTTGATCGAACCATCTCAATCGAACAATTGGCCGGAAGAATTTCCCCTTACCCGTTGCGAGCTATGAGTTGAGCAATGAACTTCTCCCTCACCTCCGAACAACGCCTCATCGTGGACACGACCCGCGCCTTCGTCGAGACCGAACTCTATCCGCACGAGGCCGAGATCGAGCGCACCGGCATTCTGCGCCCCGAACTCGTGGCCGAGCTCAAAGCCAAAGCCATCTCAGCCGGCCTTTACGCCGCCAATATGCCGGAGGAAGTCGGCGGGGCGGGGCTGGATGTGCTGACCTGGCTGCTCTTTGAAAAGGAGCTTGGGAAGACGAGCTACGCGCTGCACTGGAACTGCGTCGGTCGGCCGTCGAACATTCTGCTTGCCGGAACGGCGGAGCAGCGCGAGAAATATCTGTTTCCCTGCATCAAAGGCGAAAAGTCCGACTGTCTCGCCATGACCGAACCCGGCGCGGGATCGGACCTGCGCGGCATGAAAATGACCGCGGTGCGCGACGGTTCGGACTTTGTACTGAACGGAACCAAACATTTCATCAGCCATGCCGACGTCGCCGACTTCGCCATCGTCTTCGCCGCCAGCGGCGAGGAGGAGACGCCGCGCGGCAAGAAGAAGCTCATCACCGCCTTCTTCGTCGACAAGGGTCATCCGGGATTCACCGTGCGCGACGGCTACCGCAACGTCTCACACCGGGGCTACACCAACTCGATCCTCGATTTCGACAATTGCCGTGTGCCGCAGGAGGCGGTTCTCGGCGCAGTCCATAAGGGTTTCGAAGTCGCCAACCAATGGCTAGGCGCCACCCGTTTGCAAGTGGCGGCCACATGCCTTGGCCGGGCCGAGCGGGCGCTGGGCCTGGCCGTCGCCTATGCCGCGCAGCGCGAGCAGTTCGGCCGGAAGATCGGCAAGTTTCAGGGCGTCTCGTTCAAATTAGCCGACATGGCGATGGAGCTGAAGGCGGCTGAACTGCTGACGCTGGAGGCCGGCTGGAAATACGATCAGGGAACCGCCACCGACGCCGACATGGCCATGGCCAAGCTGAAAGCTTCCGAAATGCTCGCCTTCGTCGCCGACGAGGCCATCCAGATCCATGGCGGCATGGGCCTGATGGAGGATCTCCCGCTGGAGCGAATCTGGCGCGACGCAAGGGTGGAGCGGATTTGGGAGGGGACGAGCGAGATACAGCGGCATATTATTTCGCGGCAATTGCTGCGGGCGGCGGGGGGATGATGGAAAGTTCTGCGCGAGGCGCCCCTCTCTGCCTGTCGGCATCTCCCCCGCAAGGGGGGAGATCGATGTGTCGCCGCTTTCGCGTTTGCTTGCACCGGTCCAAGAAGTGGGGAAAGCCGCGACGCGGGCGATCTCCCCCCTCGCGGCGGAGATGCCGACAGGCAGAGAGGGGCGCCTCGCTCCTTAATTTGCCGCGCGCCATCCTGATGCGTTCCAAGGGCTGAGCGCAGACATGGCCGCGCCCTCCATCAAGGAAACCGACCTCTACGCCCCCATCAAGCGGATGCTCGAGGCGCAAGGCTACATCGTCAAGGGCGAGATCGGCGCGGCGGATGTTGTCGCCGTGCGCAACGGCGAAGATCCGGTTATCGTTGAACTGAAGACCGGATTTTCCCTCTCCCTGTTCCATCAGGCAATTGCGCGACAAGCCATCACGGACGCGGTTTACATTGCGGTTCCGCAGGGCGCGGGGCGGCTTTTTTCAAAAGCGCTGGCCGACAACAAAGCGCTCTGCCGCCGCCTCGGGCTGGGGCTGATCACGGTGCGCATCGTGGACGGCTTTGTCGAAATTCACGCCGACCCTGAACCCTATCGTCCGCGCCAGTCCAAAGTCCGCAAGGCGCGGCTGCTGCGCGAGTTCGCCAAACGCGTCGGCGATCCAAACAGTGGCGGCGCGACGCGGCGGGGACTGGTGACGGCCTACCGCCAGGACGCGCTGCAATGTTTACGCATTTTGAGCAGGGAAGGGCCGCTGAAGGCTTCGCACGTGTCCAAGCTCAGCGGCGTGGCGCGCGCGCGGACCATTATGGCCGACGATCATTATGGCTGGTTCGAGCGCGTTGCGACCGGAATTTATGGGCTGACGCCGAAAGGCGCGGTCGCCGTCGCCGGCTATGCGGGCGAAATGGATAATCTGGCGCGGGCCGCCGCATGAGCCGCCTCGAACGCCTGCTTCGCCCAAAATCGATTGCCGTCTTCGGCTCGGTTTGGGCCGAAAACGTCATTGAACAATGCCGTAAAATGGGCTTCGCCGGACAAGTCTGGCCTGTTCATCCAACCAAGGCGACAATCCGCGGCCTGAAGGCCTATCCATCGCTCAAAGACCTGCCCGCCGCACCTGATGCCACCTTTATCGGTGTTAACCGCCATGCGACAATTGACGTGGTGACCGAGCTGAAAGCCATGGGCGCGGGCGGGGCGGTCTGCTTTGCCTCAGGCTGGACGGAGGCGGGCGAGGCGGAGCTTCAGGACAGGTTGATCGCAGCGGCGGGAAACATGCCGATCCTTGGGCCAAACTGCTACGGGATCATCAACTATCTCGACGGCGCGCTGCTCTGGCCGGATCAGCATGGCGGCAGGCGGGTCGAAAAGGGCGTGGCGATCCTGTCGCAATCCTCCAACATCGCCATCAATCTCACCATGCAGAAGCGGGGGCTGCCGATCGCTTATGTCGCCTGCTTGGGAAATGCAGCTGTCGTTGGCTTGGCGGAACTCGCAGACGCGCTCATCTCAGACGCGCGCGTCACGGCCATCGGCATGTATGTCGAGGGCATCGGCGACGCTGCGGCATTCGCGGTGTTTGCGCAAACGGCGCGGGCGGCGGGCAAGGGCGTTGTGGTCATCAAGTCGGGCAAGACCGTTGCATCGCGCGACGCCGCCGCCTCGCACACCGCCGCGCTCGCGGGCGGCGGCGCGGCTTCGTCGGCTTTCCTGCGCCAAGTCGGCGCCGCCGAAGTGAGCACGCCGGCGGAACTCATTGAAACATTGAAGATATTTCATGTTCATGGCCCGCAGATCGGCACGCGGCTCTGCTCATTGTCCTGTTCGGGTGGCGAGGCGGGATTGGTGGCGGATTTGGCTGCGCCCTTGCACCTCGGCTTTCCGCCGCCCTCGGAGGTTCAGTGCCAGCGGCTCAGTGAAATTCTCGGACCCATTGTCACCCTCGCCAACCCGCTCGACTATCACACATTCATCTGGGGCGACGGGCCGCGCACGGCGGATGTCTTCGCCACGATGCTGTCCGGCTACGATGCGGGCATTTTCATTATCGACCCGCCGCGCCCCGACCGCTGCGATCCCGCGTCCTACCAGCCCGCACTGGATGCCATTGTTTCCGCTGCTAAGTCCAATGGCAAGCCCGCCTTTGCAGTCGCCTCGCTGCCGGAGAATTTCGATGAGGCAACGGCTGGCGCACTGATGAATCGGGGCGTTGCGACCCTGATGGGTCTGGAAACAGCGCTCGCTGCCATTAAAGCGACGCAGACGCTGGCAGGCGCGCCGGGATGGCGGCCTGCTTTTTCCATCGGCAGCCGGGAAACGGTCTTGCTTTCCGAAGCTGTAGCCAAAGCCATGCTGGCGGATGCCGGCATTCTTGTCCCGAAGGGCGTGGAAGCGAAAACCGTAAATGAACTCAAGGAGAAAGCGTCCATTCTTTCCGGGCCGCTGGCGCTCAAGGGGTTGGGCATTGCGCACAAGAGCGAAGCGGGCGCGGTGCGGCTCGGACTTGTGTCGCTGGAGGGCCAGACGGAAATGCCCGGCGCCACGGGCTATCTCGCCGAGGAAATGGTGACTGACTCGATCGCCGAATTACTGATCGGTCTGCGCCGCGATTCCGTTTATGGCGTCACTCTGACGATGGGCATGGGCGGGGTGACGGCGGAATTGCTGGCGGACACGGCGACGATCATTCTGCCGGTGAGCGAAACTGAAATTTTGACCGCAATGAAGAACCTCCGGCTCTGGCCGTTGCTCGACAGTTATCGCGGGCGCGTCAAGGCGGACAGCGCTTCAGCGATTGAAATTGCCGCAAGGCTCTGCGCCTTGATGCTGGCGGATGCTTCTATTCAGGAGATAGAAATCAATCCGCTCATCGTCAGGGCCAATGGCGCGGTGGCGGTTGACGCCTTGATCCGGGTGGTGAAGGAGGGAAGTGTTCAATGAATGAAATCATCACCATGCGCCGCGAAGGCGCAATCCTTGAAGTCACGCTCGACCGTCCGAAGGCAAACGCCATTGACCTCGCCACGTCGCGCCTGATGGGCAAAGCCTTCGCCGCCTTCCGCGATGATCCAACCTTGCGCGTCGCCATCCTGCAAACCGCCGGTGACAGGTTTTTCTCCGCCGGCTGGGACCTGAAAGCCGCCGCCGCTGGCGATGCGGTCGATGGCGACTATGGCGAGGGCGGCTTCGGCGGATTGCAGCAATTGCCCGGCCTTAACAAGCCGGTCATCGCCGCCGTCAATGGCATGGCGGTCGGCGGCGGATTTGAATTGGCGCTGTCCTGCGACCTGATTTACGCCTCGGACCATTCCTCCTTCGCCCTGCCGGAGATCAAGGCCGGAACGCTCGCCGACGCCGCGACGATCAAGCTGCCGAAGCGAATGCCATATCATGTCGCCATGGATTTGCTGTTCACCGGCCGCTGGATGGACGTCGCCGAAGCGCACCGCTGGGGCCTGGTCAATGAGATGCTGCCGAAGGAAAAACTGATAGACCGCGTCTGGGAGGTCGCCCGCCTGCTCGCCTCAGGCCCGCCCCTCGTCTTCGCGGCGATTAAGGAAGTCGCCCGGGAGGCGGAGGACAAGTCGTTCATGGAGGCGATGGAATTGGTGACCAAGCGCAGACTGCCGACGGTCGATGCGCTGTATGGTTCTGACGACAATAGGGAGGGCTTCAGGGCCTTTGCGGAGAAGCGTGAGCCGGTCTGGAAGGGCAGATAGTGCATCAGGACCACAAAGCCTGGGCTGTGCTGATCCTGTCCTTCGGTATCGCCATGACCGGCCTGCAGGACACGTTCATGAAATATCTGAGCGGAGATTATCCGTTTCATCAGCTGCAATTCATCCGCAGCGCCATTGCCGTCATCCTCGTCGCCATCGCCGGGGCGCTGACGGGCGGGTTTGCGGGATTTGACTGGCGCGGCATGCGGCCGGTTCTGGCGCGGGGACTCATTCTCGGCGCGGGCAGCGCGTTTTATTATGTCAGCCTCGCCGCCATGACGCTCGCCGACGCGACGGCAATTTACTTTGCGCTGCCGCTGATTGTCGCGGCTCTGTCGGGCTTCATGATCCGCGAGAAAGTGCGCGTCTGGCGCTGGATTGCCGCCTTGATCGGCTTCACCGGCGTGCTCATCACCATCCGGCCCGGCAGCAGCCTGTTCGAACCCGCAGCCATTCTCACGCTCATTGCCACCTGCCTCTACGCGGTGGGCAACCTCTTCACCCGCCGCATCGGCCCCGCCGTGCCACCCTTGATTATCGCCATGTTCGGCGGCATCAGCTTCATGACAGTGGCGCTGGTTCTGGCGCTGATCTTCGGCACGGGCCGCTTTGCCTCACATGCGCATCCCAGCCTTGCCTTCCTCACCCGCGCCTGGGTCATGCCGTCGCTGTGCGACTGGGGTCTGTTAGCTGGATTCGGAATCGCCACCGCCACCGGCTTCTTCTCCTACGCTGAAGCCTACCGCAAAGCCCCGGCCTCGTTCATCGCACCGTTCGAATATTCGGCGATGATATGGGCGGTTCTGTTCGGCTGGTGGATTTTCGGCGATGTCCCTGTCAAAACAACGCTGATTGGCAGCGCGATTATCATCAGCTCCGGGCTTTTCCTGGCCTTGTGGGAATTCAGGCAGCACAGGCGCGCAGAAACCTGAGACGCCGCCGCTGGCAATGGTCGCAATTGCGCAAGCGGCGGCGCGCTGCGAAACAGAGTGTGGCGAAGCGATGCGGCCCCGGGCGAGAGGAAGTTCAAATGGCCAACAATGACAGATTCTATATCGGCGGGGCCTGGGTTGATCCGGTTCAGCCAAAATTCGCCGATGTCATCAACCCGGCCACCGAAGAGGCGATGGCGCGCATCGCCATGGGCTCCGCCGCCGATGTCGACCGCGCCGCGCAGGCGGCAGCCGTTGCGTTCCCCGCTTTTTCGATGACGACGCGCAAGCAGCGCATCGATCTTCTCAACGCGATTCTCAGCGAGCTTGAAAAGCGCCTCGACGACATCGCCGCCGCCATGACCATGGAAATGGGCGCGCCGGCCATCCTGTCCCGCACCTCGCAGGCCCAGTCCGGCTATGACCACATCGCCACCATGGTGAAGGTGCTCCAAGCATTTCCGTTCGAAGAAATGCGCGGCTCCACCTTAATCAGCCGCGAGGGCATTGGCGTTTGCGGTCTCATCACGCCGTGGAACTGGCCAATCAACCAGATCACCTGCAAGGTCGCGCCCGCGCTCGCGGCCGGCTGCACAATGGTGCTCAAGCCCAGCGAAATCGCGCCGCTGAATGCGCTGATATTTGCTGAAGTCCTGCATGATGCGGGCGTTCCGGCGGGCGTGTTCAATCTCGTCAATGGCGACGGACCGAATGTCGGCGCGGTCATGGCCGCCCATCCGCTGATCGACATGGTCTCGTTCACCGGTTCGACCCGCGCCGGCATTGAAGTGGCCAAGCTTGCCGCGGGAACGGTCAAGCGCGTCGCGCAGGAGCTGGGCGGCAATTCGCCCAACATCGTTCTGGACGACGCCAATCTTCAGGAAGCCATTGAAGGCGGCATCGCCAATTGCTTCAACAACAGCGGCCAGTCCTGCAATTCCCCGGCGCGCATGCTGGTGCCGTTTGGCAAGATGCGGGAGGCGGCGGACATCGCCAAACGCGCTGCCGAGGCACTCAAGGTTGGCGATCCGCGCGACGCAAACACCAACCTCGGGCCGGTGGTCAGCGAACAGCATTTCAACAAAATTCAGAAAATGATCGAGGTCGGCATAGACGAAGGCGCTACTCTTGTGATCGGCGGGCCGGGACGCCCGGAACATCTCAACCGAGGCTATTTCGTGCGCCCCACCGTCTTCGCCGACGTTTCGCCGCAGATGACCATCGCCAACACGGAAATCTTCGGCCCGGTCATGACCATGGTCGGCTATGAAAGCGAAGAGGACGCGATCCGCATCGCCAACGCCACCGAATACGGTCTCGCCGCCTATCTCCAGACCTCAAGCCCGGATCGCGCCCGCCGCGTGGCGCGGCTCTTGCGGGCGGGGCAGGTGGAGATCAATTATGCCCCGTTCGACTATTTCGCACCGTTTGGCGGTTACAAGCAGTCGGGCAATGGCAGGGAGTATGGCGAGTTTGGGCTGCATGATTATCTCGAGACCAAGGCGACCATGGGACTCTAGCGCGTTCAATTCTCCCGCAGTATTGCTATAATGGGCGCATGACAGCGGAACCCACATCCGGCGTGCGCAGCGGCGAGTTTATCATGGCTCTGTCGCAGGCGGCGGACTTGGCCGTCGGCCAGCCGGTGGAGTTCGCGCTGAAATCCTGCATGCTCGCCACGCGGCTGGGCCGGATGCTGTCGCTCGGCACGGAAACGCTCGGCGAAATCTTCTATCAGTCGCTGCTGCGCTACATCGGCTGCAATGCCGAGACCCATGCGATGGCGGCGCTGTTTGACGATGAGATCGACTTCCGGCGCGGCTTTGCGCTGATTGATCCGGGCCGGGCCAGCGAGATGGCGGGTCTGGTGTTCACCTTTCTGCGCCGCGCAAATTCTAACTCCGGCATGCTGGAAATGGTGTTGGGCATGGCGCGCGGTCTCATCTCCAGCAAAGGCGCCAGCGCCGAAATCCTCTCCGGCCATTGCGAAGTCGCCGAGCGGCTGGCGCAGCGGCTGGGCTTGAGCGTCTCGGTGCAGCGCAATCTCGGCCAATTGTATGAGCGCTGGGACGGGCGCGGCATGCCGGAGGGGCTGAAGGGCGAAGCGGTCTCGCAGGCGGTGCGCATTGTCTCCTTCGCGCAGGACGCGATTGTGCTGGAGGCGGCCTTTGGCGCTGAGGCCGCCCGCGCCAAGCTCATATCGCGCAGCGGAACCGCCTATGAGCCGGGGCTTGCGGAGAAATATGTTGGGAACGCCGACGCTTTGACCGCCGGAATGGACGCGGCGGGTTGGGAAGAGGTGCTGGCGCTGGAGCCCGAGCCGCACATTTTCCTCACCGGAGAGCAATTTGACGCCGCCTGCCTCGCCGCCGCTGATTTCATTGACCTCAAAACGCCTTGGTCCATCGGCCATTCGCGCGCCGTCGCCGTTCTGGCAGGTGAGGCGGCGCGGCGTTTCGGACTTCTCAAAGCCGATGCGGATGATCTGTTCCGCGCAGGGCTTCTGCACGATATCGGCCAGGCGGCGGTTCCGGCGCGCATTTTGATGAAGCAAGGCGCTTTCAACGACAGCGACTGGGAGCAGATGCGGCTGCACCCCTATCATGGCGGGCGGGTCCTGGCGCGCCCCGCCGCGCTGGCGAGATTGGGGGTGATTGTTTCGCAGCATCACGAGCGCGGCGACGGCTCCGGCTACCACCGCGGCGCGCGGGGTCCGACCCTGTCGGCGCAGGGCAAAATCCTCGCTGCAGCCGAGGCTTATCAGAACAAG
Organism: Phyllobacteriaceae bacterium; assembly: GCA_031373225.1. Classification (GTDB taxonomy): domain Bacteria; phylum Pseudomonadota; class Alphaproteobacteria; order Rhizobiales; family Rhizobiaceae; genus JANOYJ01. The sequence goes on from JANMMM010000234.1 coordinate 17,341, forward strand.
ATCGAACCGCGCCCGCACCGCGCAGCCTTGAGCAAGGAGGCGGCGTCCACGGTGCTGAAACGCGAGGCGCGCGAGGGCCGGCTCGACAGCGAAGCGGTCGCCGCCGTGTTGGCTGCGGCGGGCCACGCTGTGCAGCTGCGCAGGGAATCGCTGGCTGGCTTGACCGTGCGCGAGCTTGATGTGCTGCGCGCCATCGCCAAAGGCCAGTCGATGAAGGAATGCGCCCGCGCCATGGGCATTTCGCCGAAGACCGTCGATAATCACACGCAGAGCGTCTACTCAAAGATCGGCGTGAAAACGCGCGGCGGCGCGACGCTTTATGCCATTGAACACGGACTTTATGCGTCCGGATAGGGAATCTTCCCCATGCGGCGCGGCCCGCCGCGGTCCATTCTCCTCCCGTCAACCCAATGGAGGCTATTATGGAAAACACAAATCTCAAACTCGTGCAGGACGCCTATGCCGCATTCGGCCGCGGCGATATGCAAACCTTGATGGATATGCTGGACCCGGACGTGAGCTGGGGCATGGTCGGCGACGCTAAGGACGTGCCGATGGCCGGCATCCGCACCGGCAAGGCCGGCGTCGGCGAATTCTTCCGCATTCTGCATGAGGTCCAGCAGCTTGAAAAGTTCGAGCCGCAGAAATTCCTGGCGGGCGGCGACACGGTCGCGGTGATCGGACATACTAACTGGACGATGAACCGCAACGGGGTGTCGGGCGACAATGACTGGGTGCATGTCCTCACGCTGAAGGACGGCAAGGTCACAAAATACCGCGGCCACCAGGACACGGCGAAGCTCTCCGCAGCCTATCACGCGGAACCGGCGCTGAAGCGGGCGGCAAACGGCTGACACTTCAGCCGCAGCGCCGGACCCATCGCTCCGCGCCCATCTGCCGCTCCTTCGCGGGGCGGCGCTTTTTTTGCCGATGCGCGGCGGTGTTGCGGTGGCAGGCCGGGTGTCGTCGTCAATCTGTTCGATCCGCTTGCGTAAGCAGATCGTCGGGCAGGGGCTGGCGAACGCGGTATGCACTTTTGATAATCTCATTGCCTCGCCAAATTGCGCAACAGGCTGCGCGGTCGCCCAAGATGCCGCGAAACATCGTGTTTTAACACTGTGCCGTGTGATTTTGTCGCATGACCGACCGTCCAATTGTCCGACTATTTCCCCGCTCTATTTTCTGAATCGGTTGCATCGCCGCAAATCGGCCAGATGGCCGTCACAATCCGGCACGGAAGGATTTCAATTTTGGAAACAATAAGTCTTGGACAATATGACCTCGTTTACAACGCGTTCTCGTTCACCATTGCGGTGATGGGGGCGTCAACGGTGTTTTCGTTTTTTGGACGCTCGCAGGTCGCGCCCGCCTATCGAACGGCCATGACGCTGACGGGGCTCGTGACGCTGATTGCCCTGTATCACTACGTGCGCATCTTCCAATCATGGGAAGCGGCTTACGTGATTACCGGAACGGACATCAAGGCGTCGGGAATAAAGTTCAATGACGCCTACCGTTACGTTGACTGGCTGCTGACGGTGCCATTGCTTCTGGTCGAGCTCATTCTCGTCATGCGGCTGTCATCGGGCGAGACAGTGTCCAAGGGATTTCGGTTGGGGCTGCTTGCCGCAATCATGGTCATGCTGGGCTATCCAGGGGAAATCTCAACGATGAGCGGCACACGCTGGCTCTGGTGGTCGCTCGGAATGGTGCCGTTCATTATCATCGTTTACGAGCTTTTCGTCGGTCTCAGAAAATCTATTGCGGCCCAGCCGCAGTCTGCCCGCGGACTTGTCAGCACGGCGCGCTGGTTGATGGTGGTTTCCTGGTGCTTTTACCCAATCGTCTTCGTTTTCCCGATGATCGGTTTTGTCGGCGGCGATGCGACAACTGCGGTGCAGGTCGGGTACACTGTTGCGGATGTTGTCGCAAAAGCTGTCTTCGGCGTTGTCATCTTTATGATCGCTGTCCGCAAATCCGAGGCGGACGGCTATATCGAGGGCTTTGCGCCAGCGAAGGTTTGAGGTCAGATCGTAAGCGTTCAAAAAGCCCTGAGCCGCCCGCAGTGGCGGCTCGTTTGGAGTTTTAGAGAAGTGTGACCAAGATGCGGGAAGCCACATCTTTTTCACTGGCGCTGAGCAAGACCGGGCTGGCAAGATTTCCGGCAATCCATCATGATTGACGCGGGCAAGAATCGCGCACGATTGTTTTGGAAGCGGAAATATCAATGCAAATCAAACAGGCGGCCTGCGTCGGCGGCGGGGTGATCGGGGCGGGGTGGGTGTCGCGGCTCATCCTGTCGGGGGTCGATGTGAAGCTCTTCGATCCGCATCCGGATGCCGAGCGCATTGTCGGCGAGGTGATGGCGAATGCCGAGCGCGCATACGGCATGCTTACGTCGGTGCCCCTGCCCAAAGGCGGTAAGCTGACTTATTCGAAAACACTGCAAGACGCCGTGCAAAATGCTGAATTCATTCAGGAAAGCGTGCCGGAGCGGCTGGAGCTGAAGCGCGGAGTGTTGAACCAGATTGACGCTTTCGCCCCGCATGACGCGATCATTGGCTCGTCGACCAGCGGCCTTCTCCCAAGCGATCTTCAAGCCGAAATGAAGCATCCCGAGCGGCTCCTCGTCGCCCACCCCTATAACCCGGTCTATCTCCTGCCGCTGGTCGAGCTGGTTCCGGGCAAATTGACTGGCGAGAGTCAAGTCGCGCAGGCGCAGGAGATCTATGAGCAAATCGGCATGAAGGGCGTTGTTCTTAAGAAGGAGATCGAGGCCTTTGTCGGCGACCGCTTGTTGGAGACGCTGTGGCGCGAGGCGCTTTGGCTGATCAAGGACGATATCTGCGACGTGGAAACGCTGGACGACATCATGCGCTATTCCTTCGGCCTCAGATGGGCGCAGATGGGCCTGTTTCAGACCTACCGGATCGCCGGCGGCGAGGCGGGGATGAAACATTTTCTCGCCCAGTTCGGCCCATGCCTCACATGGCCATGGTCGAGGCTGACCGATGTGCCGGAGCTTGATGATGAACTCGTCAACAAGATTGCCGACCAGTCGGACGCGCAGGCGGCGGGGCTTTCAATCCGCGAGCTGGAGCGCATCCGCGATGAAAACCTCGTCGCCATCCTGCATGGGCTGAAGGGCGCGCGCGGGGGTGAGGGCTGGGGCGCGGGACGGCTGTTGAAGGAGTTTGAGGACCGGCTGTGGGCCGGGAGCAAGGCTGATGACAAAATCATGCCGTCAAAGGCGCCGCTGACAACGCTGGAAACCAAGGTGAACCCGGCTTGGCTCGATTATAACGGCCACATGACCGAGTTCCGCTATTTGCATGTTTTCGGCGATGCGACCGACGCATTCCTGCGCCTCATAGGCATCACAGCGGAGACGGCGGCTGGGAGCAGTTACTACACGGTCGAAACCCATATCAGGCACCTGTCCGAAACCAAGGTCGGGGCAAAACTGCGGGTCGAAACACAAGTGCTGGGCGCAATGGGGAAGAAGCTGCATCTGTTTCACCGCCTCTTCAACGCCGAGACCGGCGCGGAGCAGGCGAGCGGGGAGCATCTGCTGCTGCATGTGACGAACGGCGCATCGAGCCTGCCGCCAAAGGATGTGGCCGGGAAGCTGGCCGCCTATTTTTCCTTGCATTCTTCTCTTCCCCTGCCTGAAGGCGCGGGCCGCCATGTCGGGCAGTCGCGCGGATGAGGACGGTCACGGATTTTCCGTTCGAAACTGTTGAGCACCCGGACATGGGCATTGTGATGCCCGACGGCTGCCGCCTGTCGGCGCGCGTCTGGATGCCGGAAGGCGCGTTGAATCAACCTGTTCCGGCCATTCTTGAATATCTTCCCTACCGCAAGCGCGACGGCACCGCGGCGCGGGATGCGCTGACGCATCCTTATTTCGCCGGGCACGGCTATGTTTGCCTCAGAGTGGACATGCGCGGCAACGGTGATTCAGACGGACTGATGCTGGATGAGTATGACGAGCAGGAATTGCAGGACGCCTGCCACGTCATCGCTTGGATTGTCAAACAACCCTGGTGCACCGGCAAAGTCGGGATGATGGGCATATCCTGGGGCGGCTTCAACGCGCTGCAGGTCGCCGCCATGCAGCCTCAGGGGCTGGACGCCATCATCACGCTGTGCTCGACCGACGACCGTTACGCCGACGACATCCATTACAAGGGCGGGTGCCTGCTCAACGAAAATCTGGGCTGGGGCGCGACCATGCTGTCCTACTCCTCGCGTCCGCCGGACCCGATGATTGTCGGTGAGAAATGGCGCGACATGTGGCTGGAGCGGCTGGTGAACGAGCCGTTTCTCCCGGCGCTTTGGCTTAAGCATCAGACGCGGGACGCCTATTGGAAGCGCGGCTCGGTGTGCGAGGATTTTTCGAAGATCAAAGCCGCGGCGCTCGCCGTCGGCGGCTGGGGTGACGCTTACAAGAACGCGGTTTCGCGGCTGGTTCAGGGCATTCAAGCGCCGGTTAAAGGCATTGTTGGGCCCTGGATCCACAAATACCCGCATTTCGCCGTGCCGCATCCGCAGATCGGGTTTCTGCAGGAGGCGCTGCGCTGGTGGGACCGCTGGCTGAAGGGCATCGAGACGGGCGTGGAGGATGACCCGGCGATGCGGCTCTATGTGATGGACGGCCTGCCGCCGCAGACCTGGTATGAGAAGAGGCCGGGAAGGTGGATCGCGGAGAATGTCTGGCCTTCGCCGGAGATTGCTCTGGAAACTCTGCATCTGACGGGCGAGGGCCGAATGCAGGCGGAAAAGTCCTCTGCCTTCCATACCTCTTTCTCCTCCCCGGCCAATTGCGGCGCGGCGGCGGGCGAATATTGCGCCATCTGGCTTGGCCCTGAAATGCCGGGCGACCAGCGCGGCGATGACGCGATGTCGCTGTGTTTTGACGGTGACGCGCTGGCGGAAGCGCTGGACATTGTCGGCGCGCCGATTGTCCGGCTGCGGCTCTCGTCTGACAAGCCATTGGGGCAGATTGCCGTGCGTCTGTGCGATGTCGGCCCGGACGGCGGGTCCAGCCGCGTCACTTATGGCGTCCTCAATCTCTGCCATCGAGGCGGCCACGAGCATCCTGAGCTTCTGGAGCCAGGCAGGGAATGTGAAGTTTCCGTCCGGCTCGACGACATTGCCTACCGCGTGCCCGCCGGCCATCGGCTGCGGCTGGCCATCTCCAATGCCTATTGGCCGTTGCTGTGGCCCTCGCTTCAAAAGTCGGCGATCACCGTTCGGTCGGGAAACCTCGAAATGCCCATCCGGTCGGAAGCGGGCGGCGGCACGGTTAGCTTTGAATCTCTTGAAGCCGCCGCGCCTTGGCGCATTGAGCAGCTCCAAGCGCCCTCGAACCGGCGTGAATTTTCGACCGATCCGGTGGGCGGCGAGACGTTGCTTAACATTTTGGATGACTTCGGCATCACCCGCGACCAGGAGCATGGTTTGGAAACCGGCGCCGTCGCGCGCGAGACTTGGCGCATTCATCCCGATGACCCGCTCAGCGCGCGCGGCCAGACGCACTGGACACAGACGCTGAAGCGCGGCGGCTGGGACGTGCGCACCGAGGCGTTCACCTCGATGTGGAGCGACGGGGGTCTGTTTCATTTGACGGGGCGGGTCGAGGCCTATGAAGGCGGACTGCTGATCTTTTCGAAGGACTTCCGCGAGAGCATCAGGCGGGACTTCCTTTAGGGCATCAAAAATTCATTTGACACTCGAACAAAAAAAGAACATAACAAAAACATAAAGCGAATTATGGAGGATATCATGACGGATTTTCTGCAAGATGTATCGGCGTTTGTGTCAATTTCGATGTTTGTTCTGACGCTTGTCATGTGGGCCGGCGCTGTTTGACGGTTGATAAGAGGGCGGCCGGCGCAGGGCGCGCTGGACCTTTGCCGGACGCCGCGTGATAGGTTGACTGGAGAATCTCACAGGTGCGGTCATGGCAGGTCTTTCAGCGCGTCGGGATAAAGCAGGGCAGGCGCTGTCCTTTGTGAACCTGCGTGTTCACTCGGCTTTCTCCCTGCTTGAAGGCGCTTTGCCGATTGACCGCATTGTCGAGTTTGCTGTCGGCGACGGCGCTCCGGCTGTGGGCATCGCCGATACGGGCAACCTGTTTGGCGCGCTGGATTTTGCGCAAAAGGCGGTGAAGGCGGGCATTCAGCCGATCATTGGATGCCAGCTCGACGTGGATTTTGCCGATGGGGCGGATGCGCCGGGGCAGGGACATTCCCATGCCGTTCCGCAGCGCCCGCTGGTTTTGATTGCCGCATCCGAGACCGGCTATGCCAACCTGATCCGGCTGGTGAGCCGGGCCTATCTGGAAAATGCCGATGGCGGCGCGGCGCGGCTTGGCGCGGACTGGCTTGAAGGCGCGTCCGATGGAATCATCGCGCTGACCGGCGGCGCGCGGGGCGCGGTGGGAAGCCTGCTGCTCGAGCATCCAGAGCTTGCCGAAAAGCGGCTCTTGCGGCTGAAAGATCTGTTCGGCGGCCGGCTCTATGTCGAATTGCAGCGCCAGTTGGGCTTTGATACGCGCATCGAGGCGCAGACATTGGAGCTTGCCTACCGCCACGGTCTGCCGCTTGTGGCGACGAACGAGGCGTTCTTCGCCTCGGCGGATGATTATGAGGCGCATGACGCGCTGCTGGCCATTGCCGACGGCGCGCTGATGGCCGACGACAACCGCCGCCGCCTCGGGCCGGATTATTGCCTTCAAAGCCAGGCTCACATGGCGGCTTTGTTTGCGGACCTGCCGGAAGCGCTGGAGAACAGCGTTGAAATCGCGCGGCGCTGCTGCTTCTTTCCCGGCAAGCGCGATCCGATCTTGCCGAAATTTGTCGCGGGAAAGAGCGAAACTGCGGATGCGCATGATGCGGAGGCGCAGGAGCTGCGGCGCGAGGCGCACGACGGCTTGCAGACACGCCTTGCGTCGAACGGGCTGAATGGCGGCTTCACCGAGGAAGGCTACCGCGAGCGGCTGGATTTTGAGCTCGCCGTCATCGAAAAGATGCAGTTTCCTGGCTATTTTCTCATCGTCGCCGACTTCATCAAATGGGCCAAGCAAAATGACATTCCAGTCGGACCGGGCCGCGGCTCGGGCGCAGGCTCGCTCGTCGCCTATGCGCTGACCATCACCGACATTGATCCGCTGCAGTTCTCGCTGTTGTTCGAGCGCTTCCTCAACCCGTCCCGCGTCTCCATGCCTGACTTTGACGTCGATTTCTGCCAGGAGCGGCGTGACGAGGTGATCAAATATGTGCAGGCGCGCTATGGTCGCGACCAGGTGGCGCAGATCATCACGTTCGGCTCGCTGCAGGCCCGCGCCGTGCTGCGCGATGTCGGCCGGGTTCTGCAGATGCCCTATGGCCAGGTGGACCGGCTGTGCAAACTCGTGCCGCAAAACCCTGCAAATCCGGTGACTTTGGCCAAGGCGATTGAAGGCGAGCCGCGTTTTCAGGAGGAGATGGACAAGGAGCCCATTGTCGTGCGGATGCTCGACATCGCCAAGAAGCTCGAGGGCCTCTACCGCCATGCCTCGACCCACGCCGCCGGCATTGTCATCGGCGACAGAAACCTTTCCGAACTCGTGCCGCTTTACCGCGACCCGCGCTCCGACATGCCGGTGACGCAGTTCAATATGAAAGGCGTCGAATATGCCGGCCTCGTCAAATTCGATTTTCTCGGTCTCAAGACGCTCACCGTCCTGAAACTGGCGCAGGATTTTCTGCGCCGCCGGAACATTGACATGGATCTGGCGCGGCTGCCGCTCGACGATGAAAAAACCTATCAGATGCTGTCGCGCGGCGAGACGATCGGCATCTTCCAGCTGGAAAGCGCTGGGATGCGCAAAGCGCTTCTGGGCATGCGGCCGGACCGGATTGAGGACATTATCGCGCTGGTGGCGCTGTACCGGCCGGGACCGATGGAGAATATCCCGACCTACAATGCCCGCAAGCACAAGGAAGAGGAGATTGCCTCGATCCATCCGATGATCGATTCGATCTTGGCAGAAACGCAAGGCGTCATCGTCTATCAGGAGCAGGTGATGCAGGTGGCGCAGATTCTGGCCGGCTTCACGCTGGGCGACGCCGATATTCTGCGCCGCGCCATGGGCAAAAAAGACCAGAAGGAAATGGCGCAGAAGCGCGAGGATTTCGTCCGGGGCGCTGAACGCAACGGCATCGACAAATTCCGCGCCAACACGATTTTCGACCTTCTCGCCAAGTTCGCCGACTATGGTTTCAACAAATCGCATGCCGCCGCTTACGCTGTCGTGTCCTATCAGACGGCCTTTTTGAAAGCCCATTATCCGGTCGAGTTCCTCGCCGCGTCGATGACCTATGACATGGTCAACACCGACAAGCTCAGCGATTTCCGCGAGGACGCGCTGCGCACCGGCATTGAGGTGGTTCTGCCGTCTGTGCAGACTTCGCACCGGATTTTCGAAGTCGGCGAGAACCAAATCTTCTACGCGCTTAACGCCCTAAAGGGCGTCGGCGAATCGGCGGCGGATCACATAGCGGCAGCGCGCGGGGCAAAACCGTTCTGCAGCCTTGAGGATTTCTGCGCCCGCATCGATCCGAAACTGGTCAACCGGCGGGTTCTTGAGAGCCTGATAAACGCGGGCGCGCTTGACTGTTTCGGCCATGACCGCGCCGCACTTTCCGCCGGTTCCGAGCGGCTCATCGGCCTGTCGCAGCGCCAGCATCAGGAGATTGAAAGCGGCCAAGCCGATATTTTCGGCGCAATGGGCGCGAACATTTCGGAAAAGCTGGTTCTGCCGCAGACCGCGCCATGGCTGCCCGCCGAGAAGCTCTTGCGTGAGTATCAATCGGCGGGCTTCTACCTCTCCGCGCATCCGCTCGATGAGTACAAAGCCGTGCTGCAGAAAATGCGCGTGCAGAACTGGGCGGAGTTTTCTGCGTCGGTGAAGAACGGTTCAAGCGCGGGCAGGCTGGCCGGCACCATCATCGGCAAGCAGGAGCGGCGCACCCGCACCGGCAACAAGATGGGCATTATCCAGTTCTCCGACGCGACTGGCCAGTTCGAGGGCGTGTTGTTTTCGGAAGGCTTGGCGCAGTATCGCGACGCGCTCGAAACCGGCCGGTCCTTCATCATCACAGCGGCGGCCGAGGACCGGCCGGAAGGCGTCAGCCTGCGCATCGCCACGCTGGAGCCGCTGGAGGAAGTGGCAAGCCGGACGCAAAAGTCGCTGCGGATCTATATGCGCGATGCCGCGCCTCTGAAAGGCGTGATGCCCTTGTTCGGACAGCGCGGCGAGGGCGTCATAAGCCTTATCCTGCTAAAACAGAGCGGCAAGTTGGAAGTCGAGATTGAGCTGAAAGAGCGCTATCTCTTATCGCCGCAGAATGCTGCGGCGATGAAGGCCGTGCCGGGAATTGTCGATGTCGAGCTGGTATAAGGCTATTTCTTCACAGCCATTATCGACTTGGAAGCTCCGAGCACGCGCTCATGTTTGACTTGCGCATCCGGGAACAGGGCCTTTACTTGCCGCACCGTCAGAAGCCGAATGGAATCAACGTGTTCCTTGGCTTCCTTATAGCGCTCTTGGCGGGCAAAGAAGCCCAGCCGCATCCTGGTCATCATAAAGGCGCGTACGGAGGACGGCAGCCATTGGAAGCCGGGAAAGCGGAAATGCGGCTCGTAGGGAAACCAGAAATCCGGGGTCTGCATATAGTAGCGATCACCAAGGCGGCGGGTGTTTTTGGCAAACGCCGCGATCTGCGCGTCATCGCCGACATGTTCGATCACCGAGTTTGAATGGACAAAGTCAAAGCGGCGGCCCTCGAACAGTTTCGGGTCACACGCATCGCCAACCATGAACTCAAATAAGTTGCGGTCGCTTGATTCCTGCACTTCCGGATTGATAATTGTAAAACGCAGGCGGCTGCGGTTGGCGCGGATGAAATCGGCGCCAATGCGCCAGTATTTTTCCGAACCGCCAAGATCGAGGATCTCGGCGTGGCCTTTTTCGTCGAGAATGGCTTGGATGATGCCGCGGATTTCCTCAAACCGTTTGGCGCGGAAGCCGAACTCCATGCTCTTGGCGTTCTTGTACGGGTCCCGCTCGTGAATGACGGGAACAGCGGCGTCCATATTGGCCATAAGATAGTCCTTCGTTGCTGACCCCAGTTCATACACCGGGCAGCCTTGTCAGCGAAGCGGGACTTGACGTTGTGGTAAAGCGGGTCGGTTAACCGGCGGAGCGGCAGCGAAAAATCAGACTTTCGGCACCACTGCCATGAAAGCCGGAAGCTCGCTGCCAAATCCAACTGGAGCAGGCCCGAGATCATCGCGGTAGCCGCGCTTTTCCGGCGGCACCTGATTTGGGAATGGCGCGTCGTCGCGCGCCGGTCTTGCCGGCTGCTCGCTTCGCTCGCGGCGCGGGCTGCGATCTGGCCGGGACCGGGCAGGGGCGTTCGCCTCAGCCGGAGCCCTCTCCAGTGTCGCTGCGGCAGGCGCTGCGGAGGCGACAAACGGCGTCATCGCCGCTTCCGTCTCCGGCTTCTTGCGCTTGTCGCTATAGTCGCGCTTCGGCTTGTCTCCGGCGCGCGGGCGGCGCTCGCGGCGCGGCTTTTCGTCCTCGCCCTCCTCGAAAACCAGCGTCGAAAGATCGCCGTCATGCCAGGGAATGGTCTGCTTGATGAGGCTTTCAATGGCATTGAGATATTTCGTGTCGCTCTTGTCGACCATGGTGAACGCCTTGCCGGAGCGGCCGGCGCGGGCGGTGCGGCCGATGCGGTGGACATAATCCTCCGCATGGATTGGCACATCAAAGTTGAACACATGCGAGACATCGGGGATATCCAGCCCGCGCGCCGCGACATCGGAGGCGACAAGCAGCTTCAATTTGCCTTCACGGAACCCGGCCAGCATCGCCATGCGGGCGCGCTGATCCATGTCGCCATGCAGTGCGCCTGCGTCAAACTCGTGCTTGACCAGCGATTTGAACAGCTCGGACACATCGACCTTGCGGTTGCAGAAAATGATGGCGTTCTTCAGCTCGGCTTCTTCGGACTTGATAAGATCGCGCAAGGCGGCGCGCTTCTGCCAGTCCTTCGGTCCGGCCTTCACCAGCCGTTGCGTCACCGTCTCCGCCGTCGATGCGGCGCGCGCCACTTCGACGCGCACCGGCGAATGCAGGAACTGCTCGGTCAGCTTGGTGATTTCCGGCGGCATGGTCGCCGAGAAAAACAGCGTCTGCCGCGTGAAGGGTATCAGCTTGCAGATGCGCTCAATGTCCGGGATGAAGCCCATGTCGAGCATCCGGTCGGCCTCGTCGATGACGATGATTTCTACGCCGGTAAGCAGCAGCTTGCCGCGCTCGTGATGGTCGAGCAGCCGACCGGGCGTGGCGATCAGCACATCAACGCCGCGCTGCAGCTTGCGGTCCTGCTCGTCAAATGACATGCCGCCAATGAGCAATGCCACGTTCAGCTTGTGGTTCTTGCCATATTTGATGAAGTTTTCCTCGACCTGCGCGGCGAGTTCGCGTGTCGGCTCCAGAATCAGCGTGCGCGGCATCCGCGCCCGGGCGCGGCCGCGCTCAAGCCGGGTCAGCATCGGCAGCACGAAGGACGCGGTCTTGCCGGTTCCTGTCTGGGCGATGCCGAGAATGTCTTTGCCCTGCACGGCGTGCGGAATGGCGCCTGCCTGAATGGGGGTGGGGATGGTGTAGCCGGCGTCCGCGATGGCGCCCAGCACTTTGTCGGATAGGCCTAGATCGGCAAATGTTGTCACGTAGGGAAAGGGTCCACAGTTTTAGGGCGGCGTTGTGCCGGCCGGACTTGCGCTCAAATTGCGCTTTCGGCGGGCTTCATCAGGAAACCGGCCGAGATTGGCGTGCCGTTACGGCGCATTGCCTGAAATGTCAACCAATTGACAATCAATGCAGCAATTCTAAATGCCTCGTTTATTCCGCCCTTTTCTGAGGCAAGGCTCATTTTTCATCAGGGCGGTGGATTTGAGGTGATGAGGGTTTGGAGGAGGACGGTCCAGTTGGGGAAGATGTGGTAGGCGGACAGAGTGGCGA
>JANMMM010000245.1:0-8130 GCA_031373225.1 Phyllobacteriaceae bacterium
GCCCTTTGAGCGTCAGCGGGTTGATGACAGTGCCCACATCGTCCACGACCGCATTGTGAGCGCCATAGGGAGGGCGAAACAGCTTCCTGCCGTGCATGTAAGGCAAAATGAGCCTTTCGGTTTTCAGGAGTTCATTCTTGATTTTTGCCTTGCTCAGCGTTGTGAGATTGGGATGGGTATAGGAGTGGTTGGCTATGCGGTGCCCTGCATCAGCGACCAGTTTCAGGGTCTGTGGATAGAGGGCGCAATTGCCTCCGACAACAAAGAACGTCGCCGTCACCTTATGCGCCGCAAGTGTGGCAACCACTTTCTTCGTGTTCGTCGGGTGCGGCCCGTCATCAAAAGTCAGCCAGATTTCCTTCGCGCCGGCAGCTGCGTAGCGCGGGATGACCGGCTTCAGAGCGAGTGACTGAGGCATCGCTCATTTCTCCTTCAAAGCCGCGCCGCCTGCACATGCATCCAGTCAAAATTGCGCGTCCTGCCAAGGCTCACCCAGCCTTCCGCCTCCCAGGCGCGCCACCAGAAATCATAGGCGCTTGCGTCAAGCGAAGCCCGGTCGCGGCCCCATTTCAGCTGATTGCGCTCCGGGTCCCAATCCATGGCGATCGCCCACGCATGGGTGGACCATGTCGAGCCGCCGCGCTTTTTGCGGGCGAAAAACGAGCCGCCATAGAGGTCAAGCCTGAGCCGCCTCAGCTCTGCTTCGCCGTAATGCGCATGCACTTTCTCAAACACGTCGCTGACGCTGTCCGCGACCTTTGCATGGACGCCGACACTGTTCATCGTCGTGCCCTTGTCCCAGGCGAGCTTTAACGTCCAGGGACAGCGCACCTTGGTGATCGGCGGCCTGCCGGGCTGGCCATAATACGCCTTCATCTCCGCCTGATTGCCGCGGTCGCGCGGCCACACATGCGGATTGGCGTCTGACGGTTCATCATCGCGCCAGTTCGGCGGCAAATTGCCGGTGTTTTGCAGATGCACCAGCGATTCATAGGCCTGCTGCGTCACCGGACCCCAAAACCCGTCCAATGGCTCAACTTCGATGCCCTTGTCCCTGGCGATAAGCTGCAGCATCAGCGTCAATTTGCGCTCAGCTGGAAAACCCATCGCGCCAACGGGCAGCTCACCTTGCCGGGCGGTCAGTCCCTTGTTGACCGCAGCTTCCGTGATCGGCCCGGTCACGCCGTCTGCGTTGCCGGCAAAGTGTCCGAGTTTTTTCAGATGGTCCTGAACCATCAGTATTCCGCGCTTTTGCATCTTAACCTCCGGCTGAGTGAAAATATGGTCTCTAGAAATCCTGCGGAACGGCGATTACGCCGGAGCGGTATTTTTCTGAATTCGTCCAGCGGGGCGCGCCGCCCGTGTTGAGCGGATTGAACGGCGCCACTTCTATATTGTCCTTGGCCGTCATCTCGCGCATCGAATGCGCCTCCACGACATCGCCGCGGCGTCCCGGAAACACATGGTAGCCCGCATGGGCAATGCCGACGAAAAATGGCACAGTCTTGAAAGCTGCGGGCTGCGTCTTTTTGAAGCCCGCCAGCGTGGTGGCGTTATCAATCTTGGCGTCGAAATAGGCGCTCTTGTTCACCGCGCTCGAATGGCGCAGCGCATGGCCGCCCCAAACCGGCATCCATTTGCGCCCGGGCTTCAAGGGGTTGATCCGCTGGTCTTCCGCATCCCATGCCGCGTTCTGGCTCGGATCCGGATTCCAGTAATAGAGTTTCCAGCCAAGCTGCTGCAGCATGATCTGCAGGTCCGTGCCATAGAGCTTCTCGTCAATTCTCAGTTGGTTGTTGATCTTCTTCCAGGTATTCGGCATGCCTGTGACGTTGAAGCCGCGTTCGCAGGCCTGCATGGCAAGCACAATGCAGGCCGTCGCCACTTGCTGATCGACGAGAAATTCCGGTTTGCCGAATTTTTTCAGCTGCTTGATGCGAAGCTCGCGGGTCTTATGCTCCGGCTTGCGGTCACCGTAATATTTCGACACGCCCCACTTGGCGTGGAATTTCAGATGGTCGTCATAGGTCCAGTCGAGAAAATCTGCTGCCGCGTCGGTGAATTCGGCGAGAGTGTCTCGGTGCTTTTTGATTTCAGCGGAAGTGAACATGTTTCTGGGCACAGCAGAAGCCATGGAAAATCTCCCTGTTTCGCGCACCCTGACCGACAATATACGCTGAAATTTTCCGTTGTATAGAAGGTTGCTTGGCCGCTGCACAGCGTTTGAACATAGTGCGAAAGTGCCGTCATCACCCGTTCTGGTGAGCAAATATTTGCCTGTGAGGTGGCGCGGGAATTGAAGCTTGCCCTGCGCAGCCCACACGTAATCGTGAGCCGAAAGCGTAGTTTGTTCACCAGTGCGTGCTTCGCGCTTTCGTGTTTTGCCAGTGAATTGTCTGGCATGTTGGTTGAACGCGGCAATGTCGCCTTTAGTTTCACGGGAGTTCCCAAAATGATCAAAACACTGTTCGCCGCCGCTGCGGTTTTCGCCTTCGCTTCAACCGCCGCCTATGCCGCCGAGGAAAAGATGGCATGTGACGATGCCAGCATCATGAAGATGGAAGAGGGCGCCATGGCCATGAAAGATCCGGCCATGAAGGAATCCATGGAAATGGCGATGAAGGAAGTCGAGATGGCCAAAATGTCCATGAAGGAAGGCAAGACCGACGATTGCTCGATGCATCTCGGCGAAGCCATGAAGGCGCAGATGAAGAAGTAAGTTAAATAGCCGGCGGGGCTGCGTCAGCGTCCCCGCCGGCGTCCAAAAAATTCTTCTTTACATTTTTGTAAACCGGTCTACATTTCTTTCGTTCATGGGATGGATGGGCGGAAATGACTGGTGTTACGCAGAACCTTGGCAAGGTTTCACCCGCAAACGACAGCGCCGCCTTTCCGCGCGCCGCAGCGATGATCCGGCCCTTGTGCGATGCGGGCGTGGGAACGCGGTCGCCGTTCCTGCGCGGGACATTCAGCCTCGCCAAAGCACCGCAGAATGCCATTATGCGCATCAGCGCGCTCGGCCTTTATCGCGCCTTCATCAACGGCCAGCGCGTCGGCGCCGACCAGCTGACGCCCGGCTGGACCTGCTATCAGGAGCGGCTTTCCTATCAGACATATGACGTGGCTCCGCTCCTGAGGTCCGGCGAAAACAATATTGACATCTGGCTCGCCGACGGCTGGCTGCGCTCGCAGATGATGTGGCGCAACATCAAGCTGTTCAACACCTGGGGCAGCGAGATTGGCGCGGTCGCCGAGATTGAAGCGGACGGCGACATTCTGTTGGCCACCGATGCCAGTTGGAAAAGCGGTCTGCTGCCAATCATCAAGTCCGGCATTTATTATGGCGAAAGCTATGACGCCCGTTTGGAGAATTTGACTGCGGAGCAAGGCAGCGAAACCATAATAGGCTTTAACCCGGCGATCCTCATCGCGCACGAGATTGAAGGCGTCAAAGAGCTTGCGCCGCTGAAGGTCACAGCCTCCTTCAAGGATGCGCAGGGCCGGACCATTTACGATTTCGGCCAGAACAGCGGCGGCTATGTGTCGTTTGATGTCGAGGG
Organism: Phyllobacteriaceae bacterium; assembly: GCA_031373225.1. Classification (GTDB taxonomy): domain Bacteria; phylum Pseudomonadota; class Alphaproteobacteria; order Rhizobiales; family Rhizobiaceae; genus JANOYJ01. The sequence goes on from JANMMM010000245.1 coordinate 3,561, forward strand.
CGAGGCCGGCGCGAAGGTCAGCGTCGAACATGCGGAAATTCTCGACAAGGGCGAGTTTAACAACACCAATATGCGCACCGCCGAAACGCGCATCGACTATGTGCTGAAGGGCGGCGGTGTAGAATCATACACGCCGCATTTCACCTTTTTCGGCTTCCGTTATGTCCGCGTCACCGTCGAGGGCAAGGCGGAAATCAAGTCGATTGTCTCGGTCCCCATCACGTCCGCCATCCACCCCACATCGACATTTTCCTGCGGCAATCCGCTGGTCAACCGTTTGGTCGAAAACACCATCTGGTCGCTACGCGCCAACTTCATCGAAGTGCCGACCGACTGTCCGCAGCGCGACGAGCGGCTCGGCTGGACCGGCGACGCGCAGGTGTTCGCGCCGACAGCCTGTTACCTCAATGACAGCCACGCCTTCTGGGTCAAATGGCTGCGCGACCTGTTGTGCGACCAAAGGGCGGACGGCGCCATCCCGCATGTCTGTCCGGACCCGACGCGCGGCCATGAGGACAAGGTGCCGGGCTTTTTCGGCTCGACCGGCTGGGGCGACGCCATCGCTGTCGTGCCATGGACGCTGTGGCGGCACTATGGCGACAAAGACATTCTCGCCGAGACGCTGCCCGCCATGGTGCGCTGGTCGGATTTTGTCTGGTCGATTTCAGATGGCCCTGTGGTGCGCCCTCCAAGGGCCTGGGCCGCGCGGGGCTTCTCGTTCGGCGACTGGCTGCAGCCCTCCGGCCCGACGGAGAAACCTCTTCCGACCATTGGCGATGATGCGTCGGCCACCATCTATCTTTATACAACGGCAGTGATTGTGGCGGACGTCGCCAAGGTGCTCGGCGACAAGCAGATCGAAGGCCGGATGCGTGACCGCGCCGCAGCGGTGAAGGCGGCCTTTGCGCATGAATTCATCACGGCAAGCGGCCGCCTCGCCTATGACGACCAGACTTCGTACGCGCTCGCCTTCCTTCATGACCTGATCCCGGTGGAGCACAGGCAAGCGGCCAAGGGTTATTTCAAGGCAACAATCGCCCGTGCCGACGGGCGCATCGGCACTGGTTTTATCGGCACCCCGGCGCTGCTGCCCGCACTCGTGAAAATTGGCGAGCCGGAGCTTGCCGCCGCCGTGTTCCTGCAGGAGAAGGTGCCGGGCTGGCTGTATCAGGTGAAGAACGGCGCGACGACGATCTGGGAGCGCTGGGACGCAATCAAGGAGGACGGCTCGATCTTCGATCCGGCGATGAACTCCTACAATCACTACGCCTATGGCGCGGTGTGCCAGTGGCTGTTCGAGGCGGTGGCGGGCTTCCGGCCTGACCCGGAGAAGCCGGGTTTCAGGCATGTGATTTTCGAGCCGTTCATCGTCCCTTCGCTGTCGCCGGTCACCGCATCGCATGACAGCGCCGCCGGCAGGATTGAAGCGGGATGGAGCGTCGATGGCGATGCTGTGAGCTACGACGTCACCGTCCCGGCTGACTCCACAGGAACGCTTGTCCTTTCCGCAAGCTATCAAAACATCAAAATCAACGGCGCGCCTTTCTCCTCGGCCGCTGGCAAAGAATCGCGCAGCCCGCTCGCGGCCGGAACGCACCATATCACGTTCCGGATCAGCGGACCGCAGGATTAGGAATATCCTGTGACGCATGTGAACTGAAACAGGCTGGAGCGCCAAGCGCTGCCAATTCATCAAGGGAGGAATACAAAATGATCCTATCCACAACACGGCGTCTCCTGCTCGCCGCAGCGGCAGGCACGGCGCTGACCTTCGCCTTCGCCGCGCCGGGCTTTGCGGAAACCACGCTGTCGATCAGCTCGGACGGCAATGCTGAAACAAGCGCCGCTCTGGAAGCGCTGACCAAGGCCTATATGGCGGCAAATGCCGATGTGAAGTTTGAGCTCGAGAGCCGTCCCGGCGGCGCGGAGGGCGACAATCTTGTGAAGACGCGGCTGTCCACCGGCGAGATGACAGACATTTTCCAGTATAATTCCGGCTCGCTGTTTCAGGCGCTGAACCCAACTCAGAATCTGGCCGATCTCTCGGACATTCAGGGCGGCGTGCTCGACAGCTACAAGCCGGTCGTGACCTCGACCGACGGCATGGTGCGCGGCGTGCCGTTCGGCGCGGCGATGGGCGGCGGCATCTATTACAACAAGAAAATCTACGCCGAGCTGGGCCTCACTGTGCCGAAGACCTGGGCCGAGTTCATGGCCAACAATGAAAAGATCAAGGCGGCGGGCAAAGTCGCTGTCGGTCAGACCTACAGGGACACCTGGTCAAGCCAGCTTTTCGTGCTCGCCGATTTCTACAATGTGCAGGCCGCCAACCCGACGTTTGCGGCGGACTATACCGGCAACAAGGCAAAATACGCCACCACGCCGGCCGCGATGAAGGGTTTTGAATATCTGGAACAAGTCTTCAAGGCCGGGTATCTCAACGCCGATTTCGGCGCGGCGACCTTCGACGACGGCGTGCGCATGTTGGCCAACGCAGAAATTGCCCACTATCCGATGCTGACATTCGCGCTCGGCAACATCAAGCAGAACTTCCCCGACAAAGTGAATGATGTCGGCTTCTTCGCCCAGCCGGGCGATGACGCGGCCAAGAACGGGTTGACCGTTTGGATGCCGTCGGGCCTCTATGTCACCTCCAAGAGCGCCAACGTCGATGCTGCCAAGAAGTTTCTGGCATTCGTCGCGTCGCCAGAGGGCTGCAAGATCATGCAGGACACAAACGGCGCGACCGGTCCTTATCTGATCAAGGATTGCGGCCTGCCCGCCGATGTGCCGCCCTCCGTCGCCGACATGCTGCCCTACTTCCAGGCGGGCCTGACATCGCCGGCGCTGGAGTTCGTCTCCCCCATCAAGGGACCGAACCTTGAGCAGCTGACCGTCGAAGTCGGTTCCGGCATCCGCCCGGCGGCAGAGGCGGCGGCGCTTTATGATAAGGATGTCGAGAAGCAGGCAAAGCAGCTCGGCCTGCCGAACTGGTAAGCGGCGGCATCTGATCTGAACCCCGCCCTGGATTTGGCAGGCGCATTGCAGGGTGGGGCAGTCTCAGTCAAAACCCGAGCGAAGCCGTCATTCCGGGGCGGCGCAGCCGAACCCGGAATCCAGAGTGGCGGCGGAGGAGCTTGTCGCCGTCCGTCCGGATTGAGATGCGGTCCACACGGAGATATTATGGTTATACTCGGCCCACCAGACGCAAGTTGAGTCAAGTTCGGCAACCTCACAGCTCTGGATTCCGGGTTCCGCTTACGCGGCCCCGGAATGACGGGGCCAAATGTGACCCTGCCTGAAATCCAACATGTGATATCCCTGAGGGCCTTTGGGGATATGCCCGAACGACGGAGGTAATTTTCATGAACGCCCGTGCGGCCTATCCCTATTGGTTCATTCTGCCCGCAGCCATCGTCTATGCGGTGCTCTACCTCTTGCCGACCGTCGCCTCGCTCTGGTTCAGCCTGACTCGCTGGGATTTGACCACGGCCACCTTCATCGGCCTTGACAATTACCGGCAGTTTTTCTCCGAGCCGTTCCTTCTGAAGGGCCTCGCCAACACGCTCATTTACGCAGTCGTCACGTCCGGCATCAAATCAGCGCTTGGGCTGGTGCTGGCGGTCTATCTGACCAGCGGCGTGTTCGCGCAGGGGCTGATGCGCAATGTCATTTTTTTTCCGGTGCTCGTCTCAACCATTGGCGTCGGTCTCACATTCTCCGCCCTCATGCATCCGACAAGGGGCATGTTCAATGTCGGCCTCGCGGCCATCGGCATCGACGGCCCCGGCTGGCTCGTCAATCCTGATCTGGCGCTGTTTTCCGTGGCGCTTGTCGATGTGTGGAAGGGCATCGGCCTGGCGACGCTGATCTACATCGCCGGTCTCGCCACGATCAATCAGGACTATTACGAAGCCGCGAGCATTGAAGGCGCGTCGCGCCGGCAGATGTTCTGGAAAATCACCGTGCCGCTGGTGCGCCCCGCGACCGTCACCGTCATCACCCTGTCCCTCATCGGCGGTCTGCGTTCATTTGACCTGATCTGGTCAATGACGCGTGGCGGGCCGGGCTTTTCCTCGGATGTTCTGGCAAGCGTTGTCTACAAACAGTACCAAGCCGGATTCTACGGTCTTTCAACGGCGGGCAATGTAATCCTGTTCGCCCTGATTGCGCTCGTCATCATGCCGCTGACATTCTACTTCAACCGGCGCGAGGTGCAGCAATGAAAAACCGCCGCCGCATTTGGGAAGGCGTTGCGGGCATCGCCGCCGCCTTTGTTATTTTTGTGCTGCCCTTCATCTTCATCTTTCTGATGGCGATGAAATCCAAGCAGGAAGCCGCTTTGATGAGCTTCTCGCTGCCCGCCAATTTCCTGTTCTGGGAAAATCTCATCGAAGTGGTGAAGGCCCGCGACTATATGCTGCTCACCGCCTATCTGAATTCGATCATCATCACTGTCGGCTCAGTCGCCATCCTTGTCATCTTCGGCGCCATGGTCGGCTTCGTGCTGCAGCGCCGCCGCTCGCGCTGGAACAATGTGATCTACGGCTTTGTGCTCGCTGGCCTGATG
>JANMMM010000267.1:0-11309 GCA_031373225.1 Phyllobacteriaceae bacterium
ACTCAACCTCATGCGCCGCAAGGCCAATGCGCAGCCAGCGTGGCGAATGGGCGAATTTGCGCGTCAATATGTGCTGTGCCGCGAGGCCCTCATAGAGGCGGTCCGCCTCAGCGTGCTCAACGAGCGCAAACAGCGCGGTGCCGCCGGCTTCTTTCAAACCGTTGTCTGCCAGCGTTTCAGAAAGCGTTGTCCGGCTTTCCCAAATTCGCAGTTTAAGCTCGGCAATGCCGTCCGCGTCGCCATAGGCTTTGCGCGCGATCTCCAGCGCCGTGCCCGCCACCGCCCATGGCCCGAGTATCGCCGCCAGCTTGTCCGTCCAGCGCTTCGCGCCAAAGGCGAAGCCCAGCCTGATGCCGGCAAGGCCGAAGAACCTGCCGACAGACTTGAGTAGGATGAGCCCCTCCAGGCCCGCCAGATGCGCGCAGGAGACGCCCTCCTCCGTGTCGCTGAACGCCTCGTCCACCACCAGAAAGCCGCCGCGCCCGGCGAGCAGTTTTGCAACACGCTCAATCTCGGAATGCGCGATGCGCCTGCCGTCGGGATTGTTTGGATTGACCGCGACTGTGACGCTGGTGCGCTCGTCAAGGTCGGAAAAATCCTGCACCGCCTCAACCTGCCAGCCGAGGCGCGAAAGATTTGCCGCATGTTCCTCATAGGTCGGCGTCAAAACTTCGGCATAACCCGCTGGCGCGAGGTTGGGATACAGCTGGATCAACGCCTGGCTGCCCGGCGCGATGACCCCGCCTGCGCCTTCCGGCACTCCATAATAAAGCCGCGCCGCGCTCAGCGTCTCGTCCGTCAGCTTCTGGTTGGGCAGCCGCGCCCAGAGACTCGGCGGCAGCGGCGGCATTTTGTAGGCGACGGGATTGATGCCGGTGGAAAGGTCGAGCCAGTCCTCCGGCTTGCCGCCGTAATGCTGCATGGCGCGGTCGAGCGCGCCGCCATGGTCAATCATCATGGCGCAGCCGCCAGATCAATGAGGTGCATGTAGGAGCCGCAGACATTACCGTTGACAAGACCGGCGGGCCCGAGATCATTGCCCAGCGCGTCTTCAGCGGCAAACAGCGCCTCCCCCGCGCCTTGGCGCTGGACGGTCGAATAGTGGAATTCGTGCGCGGTGTAGCGGCCAGGAAAGGGAGAAGCAGCTGCGCCGGTGAGGCGACGATAGCCGAGGCTTCGCTTCTTATCGGCAAAGCTGGTCTCAACAGGCAAAAAACCAAGCATCCGGTGCGCAGTTCCCTCCGCATCGGTCAAGCTTTCGCCCAGAAGCATGTAGCCTCCGCATTCTCCGTAAATCACTGCGCCCCTCCCGCGCGCCGCCTCCATGCCGGCGCGAAAATTCTTTGCCTCAGACAGCCGCGCGGCGAACAGTTCCGGATAGCCGCCCGGCAGATAGACCATGCCGCAACCGGACTGCGGCGCTTCATCCTCCAATGGAGAAAACATACTTAGTTCAGCACCCGCCTTCTTCCAACCCGTCAAAAGGTGGGGGTAAGAAAATGCGAACGCTTTGTCATGCGCGACTGCGATACGCTGCGCAGGCGGAGGAATGATGTCAATTTCGGCTGATTTCCCATAATTTCCAGCCCGGTGACCGATCTGCAACAATGCCTCAAGGTCAATTCCCGCCTCCACAGCGTGGGCTGCCGCTGCGATAAACAATTCAAGGTTCTCATGCTCGGCAGATTGCACCAAACCGAGGTGCCGTGAGGGCAAAGAAAGTTCGGGCGATGGCGGCAGAACGCCCAAAATAGGTGTGGATAACAATGCCAGCGCCTGCCGGAGCATCGCCTCGTGGCGCGCGCTGGCGACATTGTTCAAGATGACCCCGGCGATTTCAATTCCCTCCCGGAAATGTTCGAAGCCGGAAATCAGCGCGGCAATAGAATGCGACTGCCGTGCGCAATCCACCACCAGCACGACCGGCAGGCCAAGCAGCTGCGCCAGATCGGCGGATGATCCCTTCCCGTCCGCCGCGCCGTCGAAAAGACCCATCATACCTTCCACCACCAGCGTTCCGGCCCCTTGGGAAAAGTCGTGCGCCAGCTTCAGCAGCAATTCCGGCCGCATCGCCCATGGATCAAGATTGACGCATTCACGGCCGGACGCGGCGGCGTGAAAAGCCGGATCGATATAGTCCGGCCCGGCCTTGGCGGAGGAAACAGCGATGCCCCGCTCCCGCAGCGCCCGCAGAATGCCAAGCGTCAGCGTTGTCTTTCCCGAGCCGGAATGCGGCGCGGCGATGAGAAATCCGTTCACGCGCGCCCCTCCCGTTTGCTGCAGACCTTGCCGACTCGCCCGCTTTGATACCAGCAAAGAATGCTTAGGAAGATGAAAACCCGCCCTGCATGGTTTATCAACCATTAACGATCATTCTTCCCGCGCAACTCCCCGCCCCCTATAAGGTCCGCACCATGGATGAGCCAGACGCCGGACTTGCGAAACCCGACACGCCGCTGCGCCGGGGCTGGACCACCGGCGCCTGCGCGACGGCGGCGGCCAAGGCGGCCATGACGGCGCTGCTCACCGGCAGGTTTCCCGACCCGGTGTCCATCGTCCTCCCAAAGGGCGAAACCCCGGCTTTCGCATTGGCTCTTGAAGCCCTTGGCGAGGCAAGCGCCAAGGCGGGCATTGTTAAGGACGCAGGCGATGATCCGGACGTGACTCATGGCGCGACAATCATCGCCGAAGTGGCATGGGGCACCCCCGGCGGCGGCATAGTCTTTGCCGCAGGCGAAGGCGTCGGCACGGTGACCCGCGCCGGCCTGCCCATCCCGCCGGGCGAGCCCGCGATCAACCCCGTGCCGCGCCAGATGATCGGCGCCGAACTCAAAATGCTCTGCCGCGCCCATGGAAAACCCGCCGACGTCCTCGTCACCATCTCCATCCCCAACGGCGCTTCCATCGCCGAAAAAACCTGGAACCCGCGCCTAGGCATCATCGGCGGCCTGTCCATCCTCGGCACCACCGGCATCGTCCACCCTTTCTCCTGCGCCGCATGGATTCACTCCATCCACCGCGGCGTCGATGTCGCCCGCGCGGCGGGGCTGACCCATGTCGCCGGGTCCACCGGCTCCACATCCGAGGCAGCGGTTCAGGCGCTCTATTCCCTGCCCGACATCGCCCTCATCGACATGGGCGACTTCGCCGGCGGCCTGCTCAAATACCTGCGGGTCCACCCAATTGATCGGGTCACCATCGCAGGCGGCTTCGCCAAGATCACCAAGCTGGCGCAGGGGGCGATGGATTTGCACTCGGCCCGCAGCCAGATTGATCTGAATTTTCTGGCCAGGATTGCTTTGGAAGCCGGCTTGAATCAAAATCTGAAGGAGCGGATTCTAAAAGCCAACACGGCGCAGGAAGCGCTTGAAATCTGTATGGAAAATGGCGTTGAGCTGGCCAAGCCCGTGGCGCTTCTGGCGCAAGCCGCCTGCCGGGACATAATGCGCGATGCGCCGGTCTCCGTCGAAATCCTCATCACCGACCGCAAGGGGATAGTGCTTGCCCGACAAGACTGAAACCGTCCTGATCCTCGGCGGCACCAAAGAGGCGGCGGCGCTGGCGTCGGAACTTGTCGCAGCCCATCCGCACTTGCGCGTCATCACATCGCTCGCCGGCCGCACCAAAGAGCCGAAGCCTGTGGCAGGCGAGGTCCGCATCGGCGGCTTCGGCGGCGCGCAGGGCTTGGCGCACTATCTGCGCCGCGAGCACATCACCCGCCTTATCGACGCCACCCACCCGTTCGCGCTCCAAATCTCCGCCAACGCCAAACGCGCCACTGAGCTGACCGGCATCCCGCTCGAAACCCGCACCCGCCCGCCATGGCGGAAGCAGCCGGGCGACAACTGGCTGGAAGTCGCCTCGCTCGAAGAAGCCCGCGACGCCATCCCATCCGGCGCGCGCGTCCTCCTCGCCCTCGGCTCGCAGCACATCGCCATATTCGCCAGCCGCGCCGATGTGCATTTCATCGTCCGCATGGTGGACCCGCCGGAGGAGCCACTGGCGCTGCCGGATCATGAGCTGGTGATTGGATTGCCGGGGGATGTGGCGGCGGAGACGGCGCTGTTGAGGCGGCATGGAGTGACGCATGTTGTCTGCCGGAATTCCGGCGGGGATGGGGCTTATGCGAAGGTGGAGGCGGCGCGGGGGATGGAGGTGGCGATCTTGATGATCACACGTTAGGGCATATTCCGTGATCCCGTATTCCGGAGACAGTGCTTCTTCTTGACAGTTTCTTGAAAAGTCGTAGCGTTTACACTTTAGAATTGTCACGCAGCAGGGATATTGGGAGGGCGAAATGGCAAGGATGCCAAAGCAGGCGCAGGATGAAGAAAAAATCATTGGGGAAATGCTCAGCGAGGTTCTGGCAAGAACTGTTGTGCCGAAGGGCAATGTTCTCTACGCGCTCGTTGTTACCAAAGATAACCCGCGCGATCCGGTTATCCTTCAGGCATATGATCCCCTGCCGGTACCGGAAATTGGCTCAGAATTCGAAGCGATTAACGACACTCGGCGATACATTGGCAAAGTTGAACGGGTCTACACAGTGGTCAGCAAGTCCGGGCCTTCTATCAACACCGCAACGCATGTGAAGCTCGGCTGATGTTTGAATTTTATGCTGGCGCGCGGCGGAATAGTAGTCGAGTGGTTGATCCCGCTTTAGTCGGTGATTGGAACAACGGCGGCAATGTGCCAGTGCGGATCGACGATCAAGGCTGGCTGTACACAATCGGCGAGCCTACCGCTTATGAACTATCCGTTGACGGAACAGAGCTTACGCTAACTGGGGCGAATCCGCTTTCTGTTTTCAGCCGAGTGTACGGCGATCTCTCTGCGCTACAAGGGGTCTGGCAACATTCCTTCACAGACAGCGGAACCGTTTGGATCGAAGAACTACATTTTCGGGCCGACACGACATATACGTGGCACTGGCTTCGTGACGGTTTCTTCGACAGCGAGTTGATCGGTGAGTATCAGGACAACGGTGCCGATTTCTCGCTCATAGAACGCCGGGCGAGCATCTACACGGGTCCCGCTGATGCAATCATCATAAGTCAGCTTTACGGGCCAACACAGGAAGGCTCATACGCGGTTGATACTGCAACCGCCAACTGGACGTTTTTCGGGCCAGGGAAGGACATTGTTTTCGTACCATTTCCTTGAGTCGCCCGTGTCCGTGGGCTTCTTGAATTTTGTAACGGCCTGAAACGGCCGGTCGAATGGGCAGTTAAGTGCACCGTCACCGCAAAACGCCCTCACGATCTGGCCTCTGTCCGAAACCTCACCGCAGCAGCCTCCCGCCAAAGCACCTCCGGCCGCGCGCTCCCCTCCTCTGCCCTCACCGGAACATCCCTAGGGTCAACCCCAATATCCAGCAGCAAATAATCCGGCAAATCCTTCAAATCCCTGTAAAGCCGCCCCTGCGATTTCTTCCCGGCAAAGAGCGGCGAGAACAGCGAGTGCAGGCTCTCGGCGAGGGAGTGCGAAACGGTACCTGCTGCTGTGATCGACATGATGAGTCTCCTGTTTTCATATCAAGTTTTGCTTGACGTTAATTGACTGTCCCCACAATGCGTCATTGACCAACAAAGGGGAAACGAGTAGTTCTTTCCTCATCAGTAATTTTTCCTTGAAGATAAAATGCGCCACATCCCCGGCACCCGCGCGCTTCGCACGCTGATTGCGGCGGGCAGGCACTTGAACTTCACCCGCGCGGCGGATGAGCTGGGGCTGACGCCGGCGGCGGTGTCGTTTCAGATCAAGGAGATCGAGGACCAGCTCGGCGTCAAGCTGTTCACCCGCACCAGCCGCACCATCCGCCTCACCGGGGCAGGCGTGATCCTGTGCGAGGCGGCGGCGGACGCATTGGACGGGATGAGCCGCGCGGTCTCAAAAGCCCGGAAGGCGGCGCGCGGCACGGCGCAGCTGAAAGTCACGCTCGATCCGCAGTTCGCCACCAAATGGCTGATGCGGCGCGTCGAGGAATTCCGCAGGCTTCACCCGGATATCGAGCTGCGCTTCGATATATCCTACGAGGTGCGCGATTTTGAAGTGGACGACATTGACGTCGCCATCCGCTTCGGCGCGGGGAAATATCCGGGCCTTGCCGCCAGCCGCCTGTTCGACAATGTCATCGTGCCCGTCTGCAGCCCGCGCCTGCTGACCTCCGACAAGCCGCTGAAAGAGCCGCGTGACCTTCTCAACCACACACTCGCCCATATCGAATGGTCGCGCCAGGGCGTGACCTGGCCGAACTGGCGCATGTGGATGGCGGCGGCGGGGGTGGAAGATTATGACGGCAGCAACACGATCGTCTTCGGCGCCTCGTCAAACGCCGTGGACGCCGCCATGGCGGGCGACGCCGTGGCGCTGGCGGACTTCGCCATGGTCGCCAATGATTTGTCCGAGGGGCGGCTGGTGCGGCCGTTTGATCTGAGCATCAAAGTGTCGCCCGAATACGCCTATTTCCTCGTCTATCCGGAAGGAACGGCTCAGGACCCGCGCATCATTGCATTCCGCGATTGGATCTTAAGCGAAACCGCCGCGCTTCACGAAAGCGAATGAATCCGCATCAGGCAATTTCATGCATCGGCGCGTTGCCGGAGCCACCCCGCTTGTGCAAAACTGAACCGGCAGGAGATGACAGACATGATCCTCATCGGCCAATATGATTCCCCTTTCGTGCGCCGCGTCGGCATTGCGCTGCGGCTCTACGGCCTGCCGTTCCAGCACAAGCCCTGGTCCACCTTCAGCGACGCCGACAAGTTCCGCGCCCTCAACCCGCTGACCCGCGTTCCCACGCTGATCCTCGAAAAAGGCGACGCGCTGACCGACAGCCATGCCATTCTGGATTATCTCGACGGCCTCGTCCCACCAGAGAAAGCCCTGTTCCCGCGCACCGAGCCCGCCCGCCATCAGGCGCTGAAAGTGGCGGCGCTCGCGAGCGGTTTCGCCGACAAGGCGGTCGCGCTTTTCTATGAAAAAGTGCTGCACGCGGAACAGTCGGAAACATGGGTCGCCCGCTGCACAGCCCAGATGCTGGACACGCTCGCCGCCCTTGAGGCCGACCGCGCGGCCCGGAAAAGCACATATTGGTTCGGCGAGACGTTCGGCCACGCGGACATTGTCGTAGCAACGGTCCTGCGCCATTTCTCCGAAGCGCATCCCGGTTTTGTGGACATGAAAGACTATCCGGCGCTCAGCGCCCACGCCGCCCGCATGGAAGCGCTGCCGGTGTTTCAGGAAATCAGCCAAGTGTTCATTGCGCCCGCGTGAAGTGTTCAGCGATGTCCCGCCAAACCGTCAATGACATCTGTAAGATATTCCCCGGCGCGGAACTGTCTTTTCCGTTTGGCGGCGGGGAGGATGTGTGGAAGATCGGCGGCAAAATGTTCGCCGCGATGGACTCCGTCACCAAAGGCGTGTCGGTCAAGACCGACAGCATCGAGACGGCGCAGATGCTGATCGAGGCGGGCGCCGGCGTGAAGGCGCGATATTTTCACCGCTCCTGGATCAATATTTCATGGGACATGGAGGAGCCGGAATTGCGCGCCCGCCTCGCCGCGTCTTACCGTCTCGTCCGCGCTGCGCTGCCGAAAAAGCTGCAATTGTCGATGGCTGCTTTTGAATGACGGTTTTCGGGTGGCGGCGCAGCCCGAATCCGCCTAGGCGGCGCGCATGATTTATTATCTCGCCGCCCTCGGCGCCGCCCTTGCCTGGGCCTTCTCCGCCCTCATTTCCGCCAATCCCTCCGCCGCCCTCGGCGCGATGGGGTTTGTGCGCATCCGCATGACGATGGTGTTCTTTATGCTGGCGGCGGTGCTTCTCATCACCGGCGGCTTGCGCGCTTTTGACAGCGCGCACATCACGCCGTCAATCATTTCCGGCCTTGTCGGCATCCTGGCGGGCGACGCAGCTCTCTTCGCCGCCATGAACCGCCTCGGCCCGCGCCGCGCCGGCATCCTGTTCGCCTCCAACGCGGTCTTCTCCGTCATTCTCGGCTGGCTTTTCCTCCATGAGAAGCTGGGCGTCATGACGCTCGCCGGCATCATTGTCGCGCTCATTGGCGTGGCGCTTGCCATCCTGTTCGGCAAGCGCGGAAATGACGCGCATCACTGGGAGGCGGTCAAAGGCAGTCTCGCGGCAGGCGTTGCGATCGGGCTGTTCTCCGGCATGTGCCAAGCCGTCGGCTCGATCATCATCCGCCCCGTCATGGCGGCGGGCGCAGACCCGTTCGCCATCGCCGCCATCAGGGTCGGCATCGCCGCGCTCGGCCTGTCGCTCGCCATGTTCGCCGGTGTGAAATCCGCCCGCGCCAAGACCGCGCTGACGGGCAAGCTTTTTGGTCAGGTCGCCCTGTCCGGCTTCGCCGCAATGGGCATCGGCATGACGCTGCTGCTGTTTGCGCTGAGCGGTGGTGAGGTCGGCATTGTCGCGACGCTCTCCGCCACCACGCCCGCCCTCGTCCTGCCCATGCTCTGGTGGAAAACCGGCGACATGCCGCCAGCGCTTGCATGGCTTGGCGCGGCGCTCGTGGTGGCGGGGTCGGGGATGATATTTGCGGCTTAAAATTCTACGGAATTGACATCACTTTGTGAAGAGTGATATCATTTGCTTATTGGTTGGAGGCGCGCATGGCGGCCATTTCTATTCGAAAATTTCCCGATGAGGCGCACCGCGCGCTCAAGGCGCGCGCCAAAAAAAACGCCCGCAGCACCGAAGCGGAGGCCCGGGCGATATTGGCTGAAGCGGTTCAGCCTCCGAAAGTCGGCCTTGGCACGGCTTTGTATCTCATCGGCGGGAAGTACCATGACCTTGATCTCGACTTCGAACGTGACAAGTCTCCACTGGAACCCCTGGTGTTCGATTGATAATCGTCGACACAAATGTCATTTCAGAACCATTCAGGCCAAGGCCCTCGGAAGCGGTAGGTGAATGGCTAAACCACCAGACGGCCTCAGATTTATTTCTGACCACGATCAGCGTCGCCGAACTCTATCGCGGCATTGCAATTTTGCCCGACGGCAAACAGAAGCAGGAACTGAAAGAGGACACCGACAGGTTTCGGATTGACTATTTTGGCGGACGCATACTTGCATTCGATGTGGAAGCTGCGTTTGCCTACGCCGATTTGACCGCCAAAACCCGTGCCCTCGGTATCTCCATGTCATTCGCGGATACGCAGATTGCAGCCATTGCCGTGACACATGGCTTTTCTGTCGCGACGCGCGACGTTGGCCCTTTCACAGCCGCCGGAGTCAGTGTTATCAATCCATGGACTGACCGCTGACATTCTTTTTCCCACGGTTCCGCAGCACATGGCTGTAATCCGCATTATACAAATCCGAATCCCGGAACTGCACATCACCAAACACTTTCCCGACAAAAATCAGCGCCGTGCGGGTGATCTTCGCCTCGCGCACCTTGTCCTTCATCTGCGCCAGTGTCGTCTTGATATAGAGCTCGTCAGGCCACGTCGCCCGGTAGGCGATGACGACCGGGCAGTCTGCGCCGTAAAACGGCTCCAGCGCCTCGCGGATATAGGCGAGGTTGCGGATGGAAAGGTGGATGGCGAGCGTCGCGCCGGAGCGGCCGAGCACTTCCAGCTCCTCGTCCTTCGGCATGGCGGAGGCCTTCATGCCGGTGCGGGTGATGATGACGGTCTGGGCGATTTCGGGCAGCGTCAGCTCCATCTTCAGCTTCGCCGCCGCCCCTGCAAAGGCCGGGACGCCGGGCACGACATCATACGGAATGCCTAGCCTGTCCAAGCGCCGCATCTGCTCGGCCACCGCGCCATAAATCGCCGGATCGCCCGAATGAACGCGCGCCACATCAAGCCCTTGCGCGTGCGCCGCCTCCATCTCAGAGATGATTGCATCCAGCGCCATCGGTGCGGTGTCCATGACTTTTGCGCCTGCGGGCGCGGAACGGACAATCTCCTCCGGCACCAGCGAGCCCGCGTAAAGGCAGACCATGCAACGCTCGATCAGGCGCAGTCCGCGCACGGTTATGAGGTCCGCCGCGCCGGGTCCGGCGCCGATGAAATGGACGGTCATGTGATCTTTCCTGATAGTTCGGGCGCGAGGCGCCCCTCTCTGCCTGTCGGCATCTCCCCCGCGAGGGGGGAGATCGCCCGCGCCACTGCTTTCCTTTTTCCTTCAATGGTGCAACAGTGAGGGAAAGCCGCCGTGAGCGATCTCCCCCCTCGCGGGGGAGATGCCGGCAGGCAGAGAGGGGCGGCTCGCGCCAAGCCTTGCCTCATCCCTCGGCCACTTTCTCAATCCCCGCCCCCGCCTTCGCCGCATAACCGCGCGGCGTATACACCCACGTCTTGCCGTCTCCCGTCTTCATCACCCGCGACTGCGACGAGCCGACAATCACCACCGTCAGCATATCCACATCGTCCACATTCAGCTCCGCGAGCGGCACGACGCGCACAAGCTCGCCTTCCCTCCCCAAATTAGTGGCGAGGATCACCGGCGTGTCAGAAGGGCGGTGCTGAAGCAATATCTCCCGCGCCTCGGCAAGCTGCGTGCGCCGCTTCTTCGACACCGGATTATAAAACGCGATGACAAAATCCCCTTCCGCCGCCGCCCTCACCCGCCGCCGAATGTCCTCAATTGGTGTCAACAGGTCGGACAGGGAAATCGTGCAGAAATCATGTCCCAGCGGCGCGCCCACGCGGGCGGCGGCGGCCTGCAGTGCCGAGATTCCCGGCGTCACCGCCACTTCCACACGCCGCGCCGCATCGCTCAGTCCGCCCCGGTCGATCAGCTCGAAGACCAGCGTCGCCATGGCGTAGATGCCCGCGTCGCCCGAGCAGATCAGCACCACATCCCGTCCCTGCCCCGCCAACTCAAGCGCATGGCGCACCCGCGCCTCCTCAGCGCCGAGATCGAAATCATGTCGGATCTTGCCCTTGGCCAAGGGGCCGAGAAGATCGAGATAGAGCGAGTAGCCAACCAAGTCCGTCGCCGCTTCGACAAAAGCGCTTGCCTCCGGCGATCGCCATGCATCGGAACCCGGCCCGATGCCGACAACAAACAGCCGCCCCCGCGCCCGCCCTTTTTCCATAGGCCTTATCACTTCCGCCGCGCGGGCAATGGCGACAGTGGAGCGCCGCGATTTCAGCTTCGGAACGACAAGCACACTTTCCGGCCCCGCCGCTGCCAGCGCGGCGCCTTCGCAGACGCCGTGGCAGCCGACTTCGGCGAAGACGGTTTCGGAAGGATTGGCGAGCCTTGGAGTCTCGCGCTCGAGCGTCTCGACATCAAACAGCCGCAGCGGCACGCCAAAATGTTCGGCGGCTG
>JANMMM010000269.1:0-5574 GCA_031373225.1 Phyllobacteriaceae bacterium
GTTTGCCACCTGCATATTGTCCTCGGCGCACATTTGCAGGAAACGCTCCAGCCGCGCCGACGAATGCTCCGGCCCCTGCCCCTCATAGCCATGCGGCAACAGGCAGACGAGGCCGGACATGCGCAGCCATTTGCGCTCGCCCGACGAGATAAACTGGTCGAACAGAACCTGCGCGCCATTGGCGAAATCGCCGAACTGCGCCTCCCACAGGGTCAGCGCATTCGGCCGCGCCAGTGAATAGCCATATTCAAAACCAAGCACCGCCTCTTCCGACAGCATCGAGTTGATAACTTCGAACCGCGCCTGCGCCGGCGACAGGTTGGCGAGCGGGATATAGCGCTCTTCGTTTTCCTGATCGTAGAGCACCGAATGACGCTGCGAAAATGTGCCGCGCTCCGAATCCTGGCCCGAAAGCCTGATCTTATGGCCGTCAAGGCAGAGTGATCCGAACGCCAAAGCCTCAGCCATCGCCCAGTCGATCCCCTCTCCGGTCTCCATCATCTTGGCGCGGCCTTCCAGGAAGCGCAGGATGGTCCTGTGGGCGTTGAAGCCTTCGGGCAGCGTGGTCAGAACCTTGCCGATTTCCTTCAGCTGCTTGACCGGCACCGCTGTTTTTCCGCGGCGTGGATCATCTTCGTCGTCAGCTTTGCGCAGGCCCGACCAGACGCCATCCAGCCAGTCGGCCTTGTTCGGCTTGTAAGCCTGGCCCGCCTCGTATTCGATCTCAAGCTTGGCGCGCCAGTCGGCCTTCATCGCGTCAAACTCGGCTTCGGAAATCACGCCTTCGCTGATCAGCTTCTTGCCATAAATCGTCGCCGTCGTCTCGTGAGAGCGGATGCTCTTGTACATGATCGGCTGGGTGAACGCCGGCTCATCGCCTTCATTATGGCCGTAGCGCCGGTAACAGAACATGTCGATGACCACTGGCTTGTGGAACTTCATCCTATATTCGACAGCGATCTTGGTGGCGAAGACCACGGCTTCCGGATCATCGCCGTTGCAATGGAAAATCGGCGCCTCGATCATCTTGGCGACATCCGACGGATAGGGCGAAGAGCGCGAGAAGCGAGGATTGGTGGTGAAGCCAATCTGGTTGTTGATGATGAAATGCACCGTGCCGCCGACGCGGTGTCCGCGCAGGCCGGACAGGCCGAGTATCTCCGCCACCACGCCCTGTCCCGCGAACGCCGCATCGCCATGCAGCAAGAGCGGCATGACTTTTACTCTTTCACGAAGAGGGATGATGTCGCCCTCGAACACGGTCGCCATCTGGTCCTGCTTGGCGCGGGCCTTGCCCATCACCACCGGGTTGACGATCTCCAGATGCGAGGGATTGGCGGTCAGCGACAGATGCACCTTGTTGCCGTCGAACTCGCGGTCGGACGAAGCGCCGAGATGGTATTTCACATCGCCCGAGCCTTCGACTTCCTCCGGCGCATAGGAGCCGCCCTTGAACTCGTGGAACACGGCGCGGTGCGGCTTGCCCATGAACTGGGTCAGCACATTCAGCCGTCCCCGGTGCGCCATGCCGAGGATGATTTCTTTCAGGCCGAGATTGCCGCCGCGCTTGACGATCTGCTCCAGCGCTGGGATCAGCGCCTCCGCGCCGTCGAGGCCGAACCGCTTGGTGCCCTTGTATTTGACATCGATGAACTGCTCGAACCCTTCGGCCTCGACCAGCTTCTGCAGGATCGCCTTCTTGCCGTTGGCGGTGAATTCGATGGCCTTGTCCGGCCCTTCAATCCGCTGCTGAATCCAGCTCTTCTCCTCGGGCTCGGACATGTGCATGAATTCGACGCCCAACGTCGAGCAATAGGTCCGCTCGAGGATATCGATCATCTCGCGCACGGTCGCATATTCAAGTCCGAGCACATTATCGATGAAAATCTTGCGGTCCATGTCGGCTTCGGTGAAGCCGTAGGCGCTGGGCGAAAGCTCATTGTAATCGTCAATCGGCGCGGCGATGCCGAGCGGGTCGAGCTTGGCATGAAGATGGCCGCGCATCCGGTAAGCGCGGATCATCATGATGGCGCGGACTGAATCCCTGGCCGCTTGGTTGACGTCGCCTATTGTCGCAGGTTTGCTTTCAGCCGCTTTGCTCTTGATCTTGTCAAACAGCACGGCTTCGACCTTGGGCCAGTTGCCGTCCAGCGCCGAGACCAGCTCGCCGTTGGCAGGTAGCGGCCAGTTCGGCTTCTGCCACGACGCGCCGCGTGCGCCATTGGAATCGCCCTCGCCAAGCCCAGCGAAGAAGGCCTGCCACTGCGCATCGACGGAGTTCGGATCGGCCTGATACCGGGCCTGCAAATCTTCGATATAGGCGGCGTTGGAGCCGTTGAGGAAGGAGAGCGTGTCGAGGCGGATTTCCTCAGTCATCTTAGTTGCCTTTCAGGAGCTCAACCAATGTCTTGCCAAGCCGCGCCGGCGAAGGCGAGACGCGGATGCCCGCCGCCTCCATCGCGGCGATCTTGTCCTCAGCGCCGCCCTTGCCGCCGGAAATGATCGCCCCGGCATGGCCCATGCGCCGGCCGGGAGGCGCGGTGCGCCCCGCGACGAAGCCGACGATGGGCTTGAAGCGGCCGCGCCTGGCCTCGTCCGCGATGAACTGCGCCGCGTCCTCTTCAGCAGAGCCGCCGATCTCACCGATCATGACGATGCTTTTGGTCTCCTCATCGGCGAGGAACATTTCCAGCATGTCGATGAACTCGGTGCCCTTGACCGGATCGCCGCCAATGCCGACCGCCGTCGTCTGGCCAAGCCCTTCATTGGTCGTCTGAAACACCGCCTCATAGGTCAGCGTGCCGGAGCGCGAGACGATGCCGACATTGCCCTTCTTGAAAATCGAGCCCGGCATGATGCCAATCTTGCATTCATTGGGAGTGAGCACGCCCGGACAGTTTGGCCCGATCAGCCGCGACTTTGAGCCTTGCAGCTGCTTCTTCACCTTGATCATGTCCGCCACCGGAATGCCTTCGGTGATGCAGACGATCAGCTCAATCTCCGCCGATATCGCCTCGCAGATCGCGTCGGCCGCAAACGGCGGCGGCACATAGATGGCGCTCGCATTCGCCCCGGTCTTCTGCTTGGCTTCCAGCACCGTGTCGAACACCGGCAGCCCGGTCTCGTCGTGCGTCTGCCCGCCCTTGCCCGGCGTCACCCCGCCGACCATTTTGGTGCCATAGGCGAGGGCCTGCTGCGTGTGGAAAGTGCCCTGCGTGCCGGTGAGGCCCTGGCAGATGACTTTGGTGTGGGTGTTGATGAGGATGGACATAAGGCTCGCTAACTCCGGTCAGAAAAGCTTTCTTGAAATTGATACGATGAGGCCGAACAATCCAATGACTATGACTGCACTGCCAATCCACTGGCCGATGCGGCCAAAGCCACGGTAAACGGACCAAAAAATCGGAGGAAGAGAGTCGAGCGCCTTACTGGTGGTTCGGAATATGGTTCTGTGTTCTGAAGTCGTGCTGATGCCCTTGGCGATAAGAAAGTAGATCACGCCGAATACGACAAGCAAGGCTGCGTGCATTGGATTTTCAAACGGATGGATCGGCGTTCCGACTGACATGACCCTACCTCACCCCCTCACCGCCTTCACAATCTTCTGCGCCGCATCGTCCAGATCATCCGCCGCGATCACATTCAGCCCGCTGCCGCTCAATATTTGCTTGCCCAGTTCGACATTCGTCCCCTCCAGCCGCACGACGAGCGGCACCTGCAGGCCGACCGCTTTCACCGCTGCGATCACACCGTTGGCGATGATGTCGCATTTCATGATGCCGCCAAAGATATTCACGAGGATGCCTTTGACCTTCGGGTCCGAGGTGATGATCTTGAACGCCGCCGTCACTTTCTCCTCGGTCGCGCCGCCGCCGACATCGAGAAAGTTAGCCGGCTCTTCGCCATAGAGTTTGATGATGTCGAGCGTCGCCATGGCCAGCCCCGCGCCATTGACCATGCAGCCAATGGAACCGTCGAGCGCGATGTAGGACAGGTCGAACTTCGAGGCTTCGATTTCCTTCGGGTCCTCTTCCGTCTCGTCGCGGAGCGCAACGACATCCGGATGGCGGAACAGGGCGTTGGAATCGAACGTGACCTTGGCGTCGAGGCAGTGAACCACGCCCGCCTTGGTCAGAATCAGCGGGTTGACCTCCAGCATAGCCATGTCTTTCTCGACAAAAGCGCGGTAAAACTGCCCGCCGATCTTCGCCGCCTGCTTGGCCTGATCGCCGGTCAGATTGAGCGCCTTGGCAATCGCGCGGCCATGATGCGGCATGTAGCCGGTGGCGGGATCGACCGTGAATGTGACGATCTTTTCCGGCGTGTCATGCGCCACTTCCTCAATATTCATCCCGCCTTCGGTTGAGACGACAAAGGCGACTTTCGAGGTTTCGCGGTCGACCAGCATCGACAGGTAAAACTCCTTGTCGATGGCCGCGCCGTCTTCAATATAGAGCCAGTTGACCTGCTTGCCCGAAGCGCCAGTCTGCAAAGTGACCAGCGTATTTCCCAGCATTTCCCTGGCGTTGGCTTCGACCTCTTCCAGAGATTTGACGACGCGCACACCGCCCTTGGCGTCGGCGGCCAGCTCCTTGAACCGGCCCTTGCCGCGCCCGCCCGCATGAATCTGGCTTTTCACCACATAGACCGGCCCCGGCAGCTGCTTCGCGCCCGCAATGGCCTCGTCCACGGTCATGGCCGGAAAACCGGCTAAAACTGGAACGCCGAACTCTTTCAGCACGGCTTTCGCCTGATACTCATGAATATTCATGTCATAGGCTCCAGCGGTTATTTCTTCAAATTCGGCGCAATCGCGATGCAGGCTTCGCAAAGCGCGGCGACGGAGGACACCGACTTTTCGAACAGTTTCTGCTCGGATTTGTTCATCTCGATCTCAATAATCCGCTCGACGCCGTTGGCCCCAATCACGGTCGGCACGCCGACATACATGTCTTTCACGCCGTATTGTCCGGAGAGATAGGCTGCACAGGGAAGCACGCGCTTTTTGTCCTTGAGAAATGCCTCGGCCATCTGGATCGCCGAGGAGGCGGGGGCGTAATAGGCCGAGCCCGTCTTGAGCAGTCCGACAATCTCCGCGCCGCCGTCGCGGGTGCGCTGCACGATTTTTTCGAGCTTTTCCTTTGAGGTCCAGCCCATCTTGACCAAATCTGGCAGAGGAATGCCCGCCACCGCCGAATAGCGCGTCAGCGGCACCATGCTGTCGCCATGCCCGCCCAGCACAAAGGCCGTCACGTCCTCGACCGACACGTTGAACTCATCGGCGAGGAAGTAGCGGAAACGCGCCGAATCGAGCACGCCCGCCATGCCGACCACCATGTTCTTCGGCAGGCCGGAGAATTTCTGCAGCGCCCAGACCATGGCGTCGAGCGGGTTGGTGATGCAGATGACAAAACTTTTCGGCGCATATTTCTTGATGCCCGCGCCGACCTGCTCCATGACTTTGAGATTGATGCCGAGCAAATCGTCACGGCTCATGCCCGGTTTACGCGGCACACCGGCGGTGACAATGCACACATCCGCGCCTTCAATGCCCTTATAGTCGTTGACGCCGAC
>JANMMM010000318.1:0-2320 GCA_031373225.1 Phyllobacteriaceae bacterium
GCGCCATTTTCTTGTTTCCGCTCTGCCGGTTTTGGTGTCTCTCACGGGGTCATGCTTCTCTTCGAGATCGGCGTTTTGCCGTCCCATGATGGGGACCGTAAGAAGGGGCGGCGCAATCTGTCCCGCGTTCTGGCTTTTGGCCGAGACGGTTTACTTTACGCGCTCGCCCCGCCCATCGTCCCGTGAGGGACATTTGTCCGCCGGCGGGCGGAACCTTGTCAGCGGCGCTTGCCGCCGGAGATCATGCGTGGTTCAGGCCGGGATGCATGCCGGGCTGGGCAGCTCGCCCTTGCTCCAGATGAAGTCCGTTCCGTCGCGCCACATGCGGTGCATGATGACCGACAGGCGGCGGGCCAGCGCGACGCAGGCGGCCTTCATGCCGCTGCGCTTTGCCACGCCCATCGCCCAGGTTTTCAGCCAGGACCATTTCTTCACCCTGGTCAGCATGACCTGCGCCGCCTCATACAGAAGCGCGCGCGTCATGGCGTCGCCGCATTTGGTGATCCGCCCCATGCGGCGGCTCTCGCCGGTCTGGTTGAGCCTTGGCGTCAGCCCGAGCGAGGGGCCGACGGCGCGGGAGCTTGCAAAGCGCTCCGGGACATCGATGGTTGAGACATAGGCCAGCGCGCTGACCGCGCCGATGCCCGGAATCGTCATCAGGCGGCGGCAGACGGGGTCCCTGCGCGCGATCGC
Organism: Phyllobacteriaceae bacterium; assembly: GCA_031373225.1. Lineage (GTDB taxonomy): Bacteria > Pseudomonadota > Alphaproteobacteria > Rhizobiales > Rhizobiaceae > JANOYJ01. Next base: position 694 of record JANMMM010000318.1, read on the forward strand.
CAGAACCTTTTTGTGCAGCCGGGCAAACTCTTCGCGCAGCGTGCGCCGCACCGTCAGCAATGAATGGATGAAGACCGCCATATCAGGCGCGTCTTCAATCAGCTCGAGAATGCGCGCCTCAAAACCCGCCTTGCCGATGGCGCCGACCTTCAGGCCGAAATTGCGCAACAGCCCGCGCATGTCGTTCTCAACCGCGATGGCCTTTTCCAGCACAAGCCGGCGCGCCGAAAGCAGCGCCCTGTGCTTCTGGCTCTCCAGGCTCTTCACATGCACCGGTTTGAACAGATTGCCCCGCATCATCTGCGCGATGCCGCGCGCGTCATTGCGGTCGCTCTTGTTGACCTGCGCCTTCAGGTACGCCTTGGCGTGGCGCGTCTCAATGCAGACCGCTGGCAGCCCCGCCGCCGTCAGAGCCTCGTGCAGCCACTGCGACAAGGGCCCCGCCTCAAGCCCGATGCGCGCAATGTTCCAGTTCCCGCCGCGCAGGAACGCAATCAGATCGTCCGGATGCGTGACAACCTTGCCCTCCCGGCAGATCACGCCATTCTCGTCCATCACGCACACCGCCGTCTCTTTGACAGCCACGTCCAGTCCAATATAGTGTCTCATGCTGCGCTTCCTTCCCTGATGAATGTGGCTGCCTCATCGCAGACCACGCCATATCATCACCAAGAAGCGCAGCGCCTCCAAATCAGGGGAAATGCCAGGCTCCGGCGATTACCCCATCTGTCCCCGAAATTCCTCGCGCCCGGTGTTCGACAAATGCTGCGCTTTGGAGTATCCTTCGCGCATGCCGACATCGCAAGATTTTCCGCCGCTGCCCCCCATGTCCTCCGCCGACTTCATGGCCAGCGCCCTGTCCGACCCCGACAACCCGCCGCTCACCGAGGCCGACCTCGCCCGGCTGACCCCGCTGCCGAAAGCCCGCGCCCTGCGCATCCGTTTGCGGCTGACGCAGGAGGAGTTTGCCGCGCGGTATCACAGTCCGCTCGGCACGCTGCGCGACTGGGAGCAGCGGCGGGCGGAGCCGGACAAGACGGCGCAGGCCTATCTGCGCGTCATCGCCGCCGAGCCGGAGCTTGCGGCGCGGGCGGCGGGCAGGGCAGTGACCTGAACGGGCTTCCGGGTCAGTCGTCGGCGTCATCCATCGCGGCGATCAGCTCGGGAACTTTGACCGAAACGATGTTCCAAAGAATCGCTTCGTCGATGCCGAAATAGGCGTGCGCCACCACATCGCGGAACCCAATGACCCGCCGCCAATCCACGTCTTTAAGCCTGCCGCGAATGTTTGGCGGAATGTGTTTGGCGGCCTCGCCGATAACTTCAAGATTCCGCAAAACTGCATCGCGCGTCAGATCATTTGAGACAAAAGAGATCTGGTCCATTCCCTTGGTGAACCGCGCGACTTTTGCGGCAGCCGCCCGCATATCATTCCAATAGAGCCGCCAGTCACGCGACAAGAAGCACATCCCGTTCAACGGATTGGCGCATCTCCGGGCGCAGCGCGTCTTCGGTGACCAGATCAACCCGGACGCCAAGCGCATCCTCCAAATGGAACTTGAGGTCCATGAACCGGTCATAGCTTGGCGTGCCCTCGAACCGAACCAAGAAGTCCGCATCGCTGTCC
>JANMMM010000378.1:0-8979 GCA_031373225.1 Phyllobacteriaceae bacterium
CTATGCCGCGCGCGGCGATGTCGGTGGCGACCAAAATCTTGATCGCGCCGGATTTGAACTCGTTCCGCGCCTGTTGGCGGGCGTTCTGCGACTTGTTGCCGTGGATGGCGGCGTTGTTGAAGCCGTCCTTCTCCAGATAGCGCGACACCGCGTCCGCGCCGTGCTTGGTGCGGGTGAAAACCAAAACATGTTCGAATTCGGTCTTCTTCAACAGCGCTGCAAGGCAGGCGCGCTTCTCGCCGCGCGCCAGATAAATCAGCTGCTGCTGGATTGTCGTCACCGATGTTCCGGGCCGCGCCACTTCAACGCGCACCGGATCTTTCATCAGCGTTTTCGCCAGATCTTCGATTTCCTCCGGCATCGTCGCCGAGAACAGGGCGGTGCGGCGGTTCGGGCCGACTTTGGCGGCGACTTTGCGCACATCTTTGATGAAACCCATGTCGAGCATGCGGTCGGCTTCGTCGAGCACGAGGAACTTGGTGTCATGCAGCTTCACCGCGCCCTCGTTCATCAGGTCGAGCAGGCGGCCCGGCGTGGCGATGAGGAAATCGACGCCGGGCAGCATTTTCTTGATCTGCAGGAAACGCGACATACCGCCCAAGACCAAAGCCGTCGAAATATGCGCGCCCTTGGCGAACATGCGGATGCATTCCTCGATCTGCACGGCCAATTCGCGCGTCGGCACCATGATGAGGGCCCGGGCCGTGTTGTGCTGGCGCTTGTCGCCCATCGCCATAATGTCCTTGAGGATCGGCAGCACGAACGCCGCCGTCTTGCCGGAGCCGGTCTGGGCGACGCCCAGAATGTCGCGGCCCTTCATCTGCGGCGGGATCGCCTGCGCCTGGATCGGCGTCGGCGTGTCAAACCCAGCTGATTCCAGCGCCTTCAGCACAATGCCGGACAGGCCCATGGCAGCGAAGCCGTTTGTTGAAACGGCGGTATTTTCAATTATTTCAGTCACTTAATATTCTTCTTTCAACCGCTGTGAAGACAGTCGGCATGTGACAGCCCGCGCAAATGATCGCGGCTGTGTGTTGTTGCATGGCGAGGGCCGCACAATGCGGACCCCAGCGTGGCCAGACAAAAGAGTTTCCTCAAATGCCTGTTCGCTTCTCGCCGTCATTTCGGAAAGGAGCGGGAAACGCGGCACGGGCCGAAGCCCTCAACACGGGGGCAAGCCCCGCAAATCATCGCGTTGGGCGGCTTATGACAGATGTGATGCTGCAATGCAACAGGAATGTCGGGATGCGCTTCCCAAGGGTCCCCCTCAGCTGCAAAAACTAAGACTTAACAAGAGTTAAGCCTAATCTTTTGCTTCTTCCCCCACCAAGAGGGAAGTACAATCCTGCGCCTTTGCAGATGAAATAAACCTTGAAAAATGAGGCGAAAGCGGCGGGCATTGCCTCTCCCCGAAGTGGGAGAGGACGCAAAAACTTTGGCTTAACCCTTGTTAAGCCTTAGTTTTTGTTGGCGAGGGGGTCCGCCCGCTCCGGCAAGCCCGCCATCGCCTGCAGCGCCAAAACCGTGCGCCAATTGCGGAATGTCACTGGAACTTTCAGCGTTTTCTCAATTAAGGACGCGAATTGGGAGTTACCGATTCCGTCCGGTGTGGTGAGGTAAATCACCCTGCCCTTGATCCGGTATTCCGCGCTCCCGCTCGGCTTCAGCGCCAGCAGCGCTGCCGCGGCTTCGGCGGGTTCATCCGCCAGGAAGCCCAGATGCAGCCGGGCCGGGTCGATATTCGGGTCCGAAAACGGATTGCCTTCAACCGCCGACGCGAACTCCCCTGCCGGTATGAGCATCATCTTTGGCAAGAACCCGAAGCGGGCGGGAAAAGCATCCGCAACACGCCTGCCCGCCTGTTCGGCAGAATCCGACGAGGAAAACACCGCATTGCCGCTCTGAATGTAGGTCTCAACGCGCTTGAAGCCGAGGGCGGCCAGGAAAGCGCGGAAGTCCGCCATTTTGACGATATTGGCGCCGGAGACGTTGATGCCGCGAAGGAGGAGGAGATAAGTGGTCATGAGCTCGTTGTGCCGCTTTCGCCTGTTGCCGGTCCGCTGCCGCCGATGCTAACCGTCGCCTTCCTGCGCCGCCAAGGATTTGCATGCTCAAGAACCTTTATCAACGCCACAAGCGCCTTGTCAGCGCCCTCGCGCTGGCGACCGCGCTGACGCTGTTTTTCGCGGTGCGCTTCCTCACCGATTTCATTTACTGGTCGAACCACAGGCAGGAGCCCATCGCGAGATGGATGACGATCGGCTATGTCGGCAAGAGCTGGGGCCTCAATCCGCGTCTTCTCGACAAGGAGGCGGGGTTTCCCCTGCCCGCCGGTCATCCGTTCACGCTCAATGAAATCGCCGCCCAGCGCGGCGTGCCGGTCTCTGAGATCATCAAACAGGCCGAGGCCGCAATCGCCAAATTGAAGGCGGAAGAGAAGTGACCGACTGGCTGCTCGCCCTTGTGCCGACCTATGGGGCATGGCTGCTGGCGGCCTGCACCTTCTGCTCGTGTCTCGCCCTGCCGATACCGGCCTCGATGCTGATGCTCACCGCCGGCGGCTTCATCTCGGCGGGCGACCTGTCGATGACCACAAGCGCGGGCGCAGCGCTGATGGGCGCGGTGGCGGGCGACCAGACCGGCTATTTCGCCGGGCGCGCGGGCGGCTCCGGCCTGATCGAAAAACTCGGTTCGCGCGCCGCGCCGCTCGCCAAGGCGACGGACATGCTGGCGAAAAAGGGCGGGCTTGCCGTCTTCTTCACCCGCTGGCTCCTCTCCGCGCTGGGCCCCTATGTCAACCTCGCCGCCGGCGCGGCGAAGCAGCCTTGGGCGAAGTTCACCCTGTTCGGCGTCGCGGGCGAAGCCGTCTGGGTCGGACTCTACACCGGCCTCGGCTACGCCTTCACCGGCAATATCGCGGCGGCCTCGTCAATGGCCGTGTCCATGCTTGGGTTTCTGGCGGCGGGGGCCGTGGCGCTGGGGCTGGGGGCCTGGCTGGTGATGACGGTAAGGGCGGAGCGGGCGCGGGAACAGTAAACAGTTCATCGCCACGCCGGCCTATTATCATGCCGTCAGTTTGCCCCTAAATGTCTCCCGAGATGCAATCGCGGCGCGGCAGGGAATCCCATATGCTCATCGACGGAAAATGGACTGAAGACTGGCAGCCGGTGCAGGCGAAGGACGAGAAGGGCGGCTTCGTGCGCCAGACCTCCTCGTTCCGCCACTGGGTGACGCCGGACGGCAGCGCAGGGCCGACGGGCGACGCGGGCTTTGCCGCCGAGGCGGACCGCTATCATCTCTACGTGGCGCTGATCTGCCCCTGGGCCTCGCGCACCTTGATTGCCCGCAAGCTGAAGGGCCTTGAAAAAGCGATTTCAGTTTCGGTGGTGGAGCCTGCCCTGTCCAGCCAAGGCTGGCGCTTCGGCGACTATCCGGGATCGACGCGCGACGAGGTGAACGGCGCGGCCTATATGCACGAACTCTACACGCGCGTGAACCCGCATTTCACCGGCCGCGCCACCGTGCCGGTCCTGTGGGACAAGAAGCTCAAGACAATCGTCAACAACGAGTCCGCCGATATTCTACGCATGTTCAATTCCGGCTTCGGCGCGCTGGCGCAGGGGCAGATCGACCTTTATCCCGAGCCTCTGCGCGAAGAGATCGACGCTTTGAACGCGCGCGTCTATCCGATGCTCAACAACGGCGTCTACCGCGCCGGCTTCGCCACCACGCAGCTGGCCTATGAGGAAGCCTATCACGACGTCTTCGCCATGCTCGACGAACTGGAGCCCCGCCTCGCCTCCGGCCCCTGCCTGTTTGGCGCAGCCTTCACCGAGGCCGACATCCGCCTGTTCGTCACCCTCGTCCGCTTCGACGCAGCGTACTATGGCCTGTTCAAAACCAACAAACGCCGCATCGCCGACTACCCGAACCTGCAAGCCTATCTGGAACGGGTGCTGGCCATTCCGGGCGTGCGCGGGACGGTGAGCGTGGACCATATCAAGCGCGGGTATTATTCGGTGAAGGCGCTGAACCCGGCGGGGATCGTGCCGGTGGGGCCGGAGCTGGGGTGGATTCCGCCTGCGTGATATCTGATGGGCAACGGTTGGAGCGGGTCCTTACCCCCTCCGCTTCCTCAAACCGCGTCACATTTTCCGGCCCAAGTCCTCAAACCAGCTCCACCCGCAGTTCCCGCCCGACAATCTTCGCCGCCCGCTGCAAGGTCTCCAGCGTCGTGTTGCTGCTCATCGGGTCGAGCACGCGGTCGAGCTGGGCGCGGCTGGTTTCCATCAGTTCGGCCATGCGCATTTTGGTGATCTTCTTCTTGCGCATTTCCTCGCTGAGCTGCCAGGCGATAACCTTCTTGGCGGCGGCGAGCGTCGATTCCTGCAGAATGCCCTCCTCCTCCAGCCAATCTTCCAGAGAGGTTCCGATATATTCCTTGTTGAATGTCATCCGGTCATCTCCTTCAGTCTCTTGTGCGCCAGTGCCAGTTCGCCGGGCGGCGTCTTTTGGGATTTCTTGATAAAGCCGTGCAGCACGACAAGCGTGTCGTCACCGGCGGCAAAAAGCAGCCGCGACTCCCGGCGGCTCGGCAAAGACGATCTCAGTTCCCAAAGACCGCCCGACATGGGTCGCACCAGCGGCATGCCAATGGGCCAGCCGAACTGGAGAGTGCGCAAATCCGTTCCTATTACAGCGCGGTCCGCAGGCGGCATCTCTCTCAGCCAGTCCCGAACCACTTCCCGCCCCGACGGCGTGCGCCAGAAGAACAGCGGGATGGGGTTCAGGCGCGTAATCATTGAGGTGGATGTGTACTATAAATGATGCAATATGTAAAGGGCTGGATCTTTCGTCGTTCCACGATTCTTACGACGTTCCGCAAACTCCAAATACCGAAACTAGATGCATCTATCCGAACGGATGACCAAAGAAACTCAGCACTGAAAGCGCCAACAGCAGCAGGCTCAGCAGCGACTGAAATCCCGCCAATGTCCTCACCCATCCTCTACCGGCCAGAATGAATTCGCGGGACTGTAACCGAGTGAGCCAGTCGCCCACGCTAAATTCCCGGAATCCGACTCGGAAGGCACTAATGATGCTGAAACATAATGCGATGCGAGCTGTTCGAATTGCGCCTTTCCCACCAGCACTTTGATGGCGTAACAACAACCATCGATCCAGCGGTTTGCCTTGGACTGCGTCCTTTGGCCGGTTGGCGTAGATTCCAGAGGAGCCGGGTCGAAGCATGTCGAGCGCGTAAAGCATGGCAAAAGGAGCAATGAGCGCAATCAGAATCAAAAAGGGTCGAAATGGGTAGAGTCCGTATCCGCTGGTGACCTCAAACGCGACAAAGGAGAACGCACTCTGCATTTTTCCAGCCATGCCGCCCTTGGCCGCGTTCAGTCGCTCTGCTCTATTAATTGCAAAAGCGACTTCCTTGCTTTGTTGTTCATAGCCAGCGTTTCTAAGGGCGGTTCGCAACTCTATGAGAGAAGTTGGCGAGGCTCGCCATGTAAGGTGCTCAATTCCTTTGGCACTTGCAAACGCTGGAATGTCGGGCAGACCGCCAGACACGGCATCGTAGATGGCACCCGCCACATTTGATCTGGAGAAATCCGCACCCTTAAGGATTGCCGTGAGGTTCGCCCATCGAAGATCGGAGTTGTAAAGCTTTGCGTCCGACAGGTCAGCGCCAGTGAAATCCGTTCCGATCAATAGTGCGGATCGAAGAAGCGTTTGCCTGCCATTGATGGCTGGCAATTCTGCTCCAATGAGGTTTGAACTGGTTAGATCAATTCCAAAATGCGGTTTCCCAGTCTGGTCTATGGTCGCATTATGGCCAGTGCCTGACATATCCGCGCGATTAAGTTTTGCGCCAGTGAGATATGCCCATCTCAAGTCTTTTCCGCGAAGGTCATCCGGAACAAGCATAACTCTGGTTGGAACATAGTGTTCGCGTGCAAGCGCCGCATCGACCCCGATTGCCGAGAATGCTGGCGGTCGCTTTCCTTCCAACACCCGCTCAGACAGCCATTCTGCGTGTGACGCGTAGATCGTTCGGATATCGTCCAAAGAAATCGCGTGGTCTTGGAACAAATAGCTCAAGTGTGTGGCTTCAAAGACAAAACTACGCTCGGCGTCAGAAAGACCGGCAAGTTCACTTCCCGGCATCTCGTGATCTGGCGCGTTTGAACAGGCGCACAGCGCACCGATCAACAGGACTGCGAGTTTCTTTTGGAGGTTCATTTCACGAAACGCCTCAACACCATACGACTCCCCTCACACAAACACCCCCACCCGCTCAAACGTCCTCACATCCACCAGCCCCAAATCCGAAATCCGCAGCTCCGGTATCACCACCAGCGCCAGCAGCGAGTGCTGCATGTAGGCGTTGTTGAGCGCGCAGCCGCAGGCGCGCATGGCGGCTACGAGTTTGTCGGCCTTCGCCGCGACAATCTCGGCGCGCTCGTCGGACATGAGGCCGGCGACAGGCAGTTCTACAAGGGCGAGTTCCCTGCCTTCGGAGAAGAGGACCACCCCTCCCCCGACTTCGCCGAGCCGGTTGGCGGCCAGCGCCATGTCGGATTTGTTTGTTCCGACGACGATCATGTGGTGGCTGTCATGGGCGACGGTGGAGGCTAGCGCGCAGGGCATATTGTAGCCGAAGCCGGAGACGAAGGCGTTGACCACGCCGCCGGTGGCGCGGTGGCGCTCGACCAGGGCGATCTGGCAGATGTCGGCAGCGGCGTCCGCTTCGGCGAGGCCGTTTTTGACGATGAGGTCCGCCTGAAGCGCTTTGGTCGGAGCCTGGTTTTCGACGACGCCAATCACGCGGGCCGTGACCTTGTTCGCGCCTTCGGGGGCGTGGATGTCGAAGTCGGCGGCGGCGAGATGTTTGCCGAGATGGACGGTGTTCTTGGCTGAGGCGGGATAGGTGAAGGCCGGGATTTCCTTCACAAGGTTCCCATGCGAGGCCAGATGCTCCCCTCTTCCATACACTTCTTCGACCTTCATCTCGGCAAGGTTTGACACAATCAGAAAATCCGCCCGCCGCCCCGGCGTGATCGAGCCGATCTCCTTGTCGAGGCCGAAATGCTGGGCGGTGTTGAGCGTGGCCATTTGTATGGCGGTGACGGGTTTCAAGCCTTGGGCAATCGCGTGGCGCAGGACGCGGTCCATATGGCCCTCGCCGATCAAAGTGCCGGAATGGCTGTCGTCGGTGCACAGAATGAATTGGCGCGGGTCAAGGCCGCTTTCCGTCACCGCCTTGATCTGCTCGGCCACGTCATACCAGGCGCTGCCGAGCCGCAGCATGGCGCGCATGCCCTGCCGCACGCGGGCGATGGCGTCCGAGGCTTTCGTGCCCTCATGGTCATCCTCCGGCCCGCCCGCCACATAGCCATGGAACGGCAGGCCCAGATCCGGCGAGGCATAATGGCCGCCGACCGTCTTCCCGGCTCTTTTCGTGGCGGCGATCTCGCCGGACATTTTCGTGTCATTGTTGGCAACGCCGGGAAAATTCATCACTTCGCCAAGCCCGATAATATTCGGCCAGGTCATCGCCGCCTCAACATCGGCCACTGAGATCATTGCGCCCGGTGTCTCCAGTCCCGGCGCGGACGGCACGCAGCTGGGCATCTGCACATGCACATTGATGGGCATCGCCATCGCCTCGTCATGCATCAGCCGCACGCCGGGAAGGCCGAGGACGTTGGCGATCTCGTGCGGGTCGATGAACATGGAGGTCGTGCCGTGCGGGATGACGGCGCGGGTGAATTCGGTGACGGTGACCATGCCGGATTCCACATGCATGTGGCCGTCGCACAGGCCCGGAACGAGATAGCGATCATGCGCATCGACGATTTTTGTGTCCGGCCCGATGCAATGGGAAGCGTCCGGGCCGCAATAGGCGAAGCGGCCTTCGATGATCGCAAGGTCCGTGCCGGGAATGATCTCGCCGGAATGGACATTGACCCATCTGCCGTTCCTCACCACAAGGTCCGCCTTGGCGCGGCCCATGGCGACATCGACGAGTTTTGTTGCCACGTCAGCCCAAGGCTTCACGGCGTTTGCGGTAATATTCATTTTCCCGGCTTTCTGCTTTTTCAAAAGCAATTTATGTTGAATCCGCCGGGAAGGAAGCCAAATTCTTCAAGAGCCGTTGGAAAGAACGCTTGTGAAAAAAGAAGTCCTGATCGTCATCGACATGCAAAACGATTTTTGCCCCGGCGGCGCGCTGGCGGTGAGCGGCGGTGATGAGATTGTGCCGCAGGTCAATCAACATATGCGGCGGTTTGAGCATGTGGTCCTGACGCAGGACTGGCACCCGGCGGGACATTCGAGCTTTGCCTCTGAACATGTGGGGAAATCGCCTTTCGAAACAATCCGGATGCCTTACGGGCCGCAGACGCTATGGCCGGACCATTGCGTGCAGGAAACGAATGGGGCGGAGTTTCATCACGGGATCGATGTGGACCGGGCGCAGCTCATCATCCGCAAAGGTTTCCGAAAAGAAGTGGATTCCTACTCGGCATTCTTTGAAAACGACCACAGGACGCCGACCGGGCTTGGCGGATATTTGAAAGAAAGGGGCTTGGGAAAAGTGACATTCTGCGGCCTCGCGACGGATTTCTGCGTCGCTTATTCGGCGCTGGATGCAAGGCGGCTGGGGCTGGAGGTTACGGTCCTGCTGGAAGCGTGCCGGGGGATTGATCTTGGCGGGTCGATGGATGCGATGCTTGGCAGGATGCGGGAGGGCGGGGTGGTTTTGGCGTAGGTCCGCGCGGAGAGGTCACGTCGAGGTGCCCCTCTCTGCCTGTCGGCATCTCCCCCGCGAGGCTAATGGATGCACACATCTTTTTTCGCGTTGATGACTCGATCTTGATTGGCGGGTTTTTGCTGGGTGTGATTCCTCTGGCTTTGTGAGCTTGAGGAGCAGCTTCGATGGATATTTGCGGAACCTTGCAGTTTGACGAT
>JANMMM010000034.1:0-3175 GCA_031373225.1 Phyllobacteriaceae bacterium
GTCACGGCGAAAAGATGACCGACGCCGCCGGTGGCGATGACAACGGCGCGGGCGGGGAATTCGACGCGCACTTTGGAGCGGCCCGCATCGGCGCGGGCGACAACGCCGGAGACGTAGCGGCCATTGGAGATCAGCGCTTCGACGACATAGCTCTCAAGCACTCGGATCGAGGTTGTTTTGCGCACTTTGGCAATCAGCGCTTCCATGATCGCCTTGCCCGCCCGGTCGCCGCCGACGCGCACGACGCGGTTTTCAGAATGCGCCGCCTCGCGCGACTGGACGAGCTTGCCTTCAAGGTCGCGGTCGAACGGGACGCCGTATTCGAGGAGGTCGTGAATGCGTGCGGGTGCTTCGCGCACCATGAGGCTGGCGATTTTCTCATCGACTATGCCCGCGCCCGCATTGATCGTGTCGGCGATGTGCTTTTCAAACGTGTCGCCTTTGCCGATGGCCGCCGCAATGCCCGCCTGCGCCCATGCCGACGACGCCCCGCGCCCGATGGGGGCGGCGGCGAGGATTGTGACGGGGCGCGGGGCGAGTTTGAGGGCGCAGAACAGGCCCGCCAAGCCGCCTCCGACGATGACGATGTCGTCAACGCCCTGCCAGGATTGAGGGGGGACGGATTGGCGGGGCATTTATGCGGGCCTGTTGCTTGATTGAGAGAGCTGCGCGAGGCGCCCCCCTCGCGGGGGAGATGTCCGACAGGACAGAGAGGGGCGCCTCGCACTGCCATCTCAATTCTTCAAATTAATCATGCGCTCAACCGCGAGCCTCGCCCGGTCCGCCGTCAGCGGATCGACCAATATCTCCTCCGTCATATTCAGCAGCGTGTCCAAAATCTTCGGCAGCGTGATGCGCTTCATGTGGGGGCACAGGTTACAGGGTTTGATAAACTCGACATCGGGCACTTCCAATTCGACATTGGCGGCCATGGAGCATTCGGTGACGAGAAGGACTTTCGGCGGTTTGTTTTCTTTGACATAGCGGATCATGCCCGACGTCGAGCCGGTGAAGTCGGCGACGGCCACGACGCTTGGCGGGCATTCGGGATGTGCGATGATCTGGATCGCCGGGTCCGCCGCCTTGTAGGCGAGCAGCTCTTCGGCGGTGAAGCGCTCATGCACTTCGCAATGGCCTTTCCAAGAGAGGATTTTCACTTTGGTCTGGGCGGCGACATTTTGCGCCAGGAACTCGTCCGGGATGCAGTAGACCGTGCCGACGCCGAAGCTTTCGACCACGGCGACGGCGTTGGACGAGGTGCAGCAGATGTCGCTCTCGGCTTTCACCTCGGCGGAGGTGTTGACATAGGTGACAATGGGCACGCCGGGATTGGCCTCGCGCAGCAGGCGCACATCCTCGCCGGTGATGGATTCGGCCAGCGAGCAGCCGGCGCGCATGTCCGGGAAGAGGATTGTCTTCTGCGGGTTCAGGAGCTTGGAGGTCTCGGCCATGAAGTGCACGCCGCACTGGACGATGATCTCGGCGTCAACTTTCGTGGCTTCGCGGGCGAGCTGAAGCGAGTCGCCGACAATGTCCGCGACGCAGTGGAAAATGTCCGGCGTCTGGTAATTATGCGCCAGGATTACCGCGCCGCGCTGCTTCTTGATGCGGTTGATCGCGGCCACATAGGGCGCGTAGACCGGCCATTCGATCCCGGGGATGAAGCCTTTGACCTTTTCATAAAGATGCGCGGTCTCGGCGGCGACTTCGCTCGTGTAGGACAGATCGGGGCGCGGCAGCACGCCGAAGCGTTCGGCGGCGGTCTTGCCGGGTGACGCCTTTGTGCTTTCTGACAGATGCGCGCCGGTCATTGCCGTGACCTCCAAACCATGAACTTGGCTCCAGTTAAGTGGCAAGCGGCGTGAATGCAAGAACGATCCGGCGCGGGTCAAGTCACCAATTCGAGTGATTACAGCATGTAAAAGCACGCGTAAGTCTCAGTGAGCGACACTTTATGGAGTCCGGTCATGGCAATCCGCGCGAATTATCTGACAACAATCGCCCGCACGATGGGCCTCATCGCCGACGAGGCGGAGATGAAGCACCCGGAACTTTACAGCCAATACATGATTGCGCTTGAAACGCTTTGGCTGGGCCTCGGGAAATCGCCCGCAGAGATTACGGCAAATCCCGTGCTCAGCCGGATCGATGGTCTGATGACGGAGTGCAAAAAGCCTGTGGCAAACTGGGACGACAATTGGCAAAAGGCCTGGCAGGCGGAGCAGCTGTTGAGCGGCTTTCTTGACGACGATGTTTTGACGGCAAGCGCAGGCAAGAAACTTTTTGATGCCGAGAAGCAAAAGGTGCCGGCCAGCGCATTCTTTACCGCCAGATGGAAAGAGGCTTCTGCCGAATCCGATCCTCAAAAGCGCATTGCTGCCCAGCGTCCGGTTTTTTCAGCGCTGCTCGCCGACCTGCATTGGCACTATGGCAAGCAGAGCCTCTTCCGAAAAATCCGGGCGCAAATGTCCCGCACGGTGCGTTTTCTTGCGATAATATTGATCTTCTTTGCGGTAATGCCGTTTCTGCCGTGGTTTGGCGGCCGTGTGGTTGGTTCGCTGCTTTTCACAACGGACGGCACATCGCCCTTGGGACACTTTTATGGGTTGTACGCAGCCTGTTCATTTGGCCTGCTCGGCGCGCTTTTCAGCCGCCTCAGCGCCTTTCAGGCAAACTACGCGACGCTTGAATATGACAGCTTGATCAATCTGTTTCAAAAAAACGCGCTCTACATCCGCTTGCTGTTCGGCATGATCGGGTCGCTCATTATCTTCTACGCCATTATGGGCAATCTGCTCGGAGGGCAGCTCTTCCCGATTCTGGAGAAGCTCAACTTCACGCCCAGCGAAAAACCCGACGGAAACTTCGCGAAGCTTGTCATCTGGTGTTTCCTTGGAGGATTTTCGGAACGGCTGGTTCCAGATTTCCTGACCCGGACGGAAGCCGGCGCTGCGAAAAGCGCTTGATTGAGCGAAGACTGAACGCTTCACAGGAATCTATGGGTTAATGACAGACAATCAATTTGATTGAGGCGAGCAGCGGGGCTAGTCTTCTTGGCGAAGGAGACCCCCATGCCGCTGCGCGCAAGCCAATCCGAACGCGAGAACCTATTTCCCTGGCTCATCATCATCGCCGGCTGTTTCGTTGCCATATTGACGATCGGCCCCAGCTCGGA
>JANMMM010000177.1:0-2133 GCA_031373225.1 Phyllobacteriaceae bacterium
TCGGCGCGGACGGCACCGTCTCGGAAGTTGCCAATTATGGGCTAAAAGACGGCAAGGTCTTTGACTTCGTCAAGCGCGTCACGCCGACCGGCGGCAAGGATGTCACTTTCATCGGCCAGATTCTCGGCGGATTGAGCAAGGGGACGGCGCCGAACCTGCAGAAGGACAGCGGCGATCTGTTCTAACCGCGTCAGTTGAACCAGATCGCATAGCCGAGAAAGTTGCTGCCGAACACGCGGGATAAATTTTCCCAGTCTGCCGAGGTGGAAATCGCCCCGGTCTCCAGGAACGGAATGGCGTCAACGCCAGCGGTGATGAGAACGGCGTCGATGCGCTTAGATTCTTCGAAGAAGCGCCTGACGTTGAAGCCCTTCTCAAACCGCCAGTGCGGCATGAGCTTCTTGCCGTCAAGAACGGCTTCGAACTCTGCCATCACCAGCAGCCAGCCGTCGATAATGGCGTCGTCAACCGGCGCCGGCGCCAGCTTGCTGCTTTGTCTGGCATTCGGCAGCCATTCATTGTCATTGTCGGTCTCCGCCCGCGCTGCCTTCCAGCTCTCCCGGCTGAGCTGCGTCAGTTTCAGCAGGCGCCGCCGCACATCTTTCAGCCGCTCCGGGTCCGTGACCTGCCAGTTCAAGAGATGAATGAGCGCCAGAGCGTCGCCGAAATTATTGTCGACAAACCCCATCGCCTGCGCCGGACGGACAAGCTCCGCCTGCATCGGAAGGCCGGCGCGCGGAAAGTAGGCATGCGCGGTTTTGTTGAACGTCTCCTCGAAATCAACCGACAGGCCGAACTGCGCCGCCGCCGTGATGAACTGGATATAGCCGCGCAGCCAAAGAATATCCGCCTTGTCAAAGGTGAAGGAAAGGTCAGGCGGCGACTGCGGCTCCGCCCGAGGCGACAGCGCCTGCAGGATAAAGCCCAGAGACTCATTGTCGCCCGCCATGCCATCGCCATTGATGTCAGCGCGGACCTTCAAGAGGTCGATGGCGAGCTTCATGTCGCCCTCCGCGCCTTTCTCAAGAGCCGCGTCGGCCTTCTCCAGATTGTCGAACAGGCTCTGCAGGATTGCGCGGTACTTCTGGTAGTCCAGCGGCTCCGGATTGGGGTTCGGCTCCACCGGCATGCGCAGGATTGGAAACTGCATCATCGCCCCGCCACGCGTGGTTTCGAGGCCGTGGCGGTGCAGGGATTGGCCGAGCTGTTCGACGGCGGCGACGAAGAGGAGAATGCCCTCGGCGGCGCGGGCTTCGGGGGACGGGTCGAGCGCGGCCAAATCGGCGGCGCCTTGTTGCAGGGTTCCGGCGTAGAGGTTTTTCGTCAGCGTGCCGTTGACTTCGCCAGCATGGGCGGCGGCTGCGGCGAAGGTGAAAAGTGCTGCGAAAAGTGACGTCAAACGCATGAATTTGCCTCCCTCTATGTTTCAAATCTAACGTTCTTCACGCTCACCAATCACAGCGTCATACAATGGTTTTCGTGCGGCTGATATGCGTCCCCGAATTCTGCCCGATGCAATGTCAGCCCCCCGTTGTCAATTCCCCACGAATGCATATCCGACTCCCACGCCGACGCGGGTTCCAATATGTTCCGAATCCTCGAAGTGGAAGGCTGCCATGAGGCCACACGAGTCGCAGGCGCGCGAAAACTCATCAACTGGCGCCATCTTCGCCGGAAGCTGACCCATCGCCACCAATTCAATGTCTTTGTCCTGCCTCGTGAGAAAGAGGGTCAAACACTTCTCACCAAGACATTTGCTATCTTCGATCCGGATGATGATGACCGACCAATCATTGTCACTGAAGTCGACTGGCATCTCCAAACCGCGAATGTTCACCATAGGACCGATGATAAGCGGCGGCCTCAACGCTGCAACGATCTCTGTATGGAGCCGCGTGTCGATTGGCGGCATCTCCTCCGCAGTGCGCATAATTGCGAAGGAGTTTGGCGTCACGAGAGCAAGAAACGCCGAAGGTGTGATCAAGCGAGGCAAGAGATATCTCAGGAATTTCATTAGGTCGTGTCGTCATTTAGCGGATTCTCAAACCCAATAAAGCGTGATTCATAGGGAGCCTTCGAACAGGAGGCTTTCTGATGAAACGCTACGGACTTCGGGACGACCAGTTTGCGCGG
>JANMMM010000180.1:0-8848 GCA_031373225.1 Phyllobacteriaceae bacterium
ATGGGCGGCGGCATATTCGGCTTTGGCATTGCGGTTGTGCGCGGGCAGATACCAGGAGGCGTCGATGACTGCGACATCTTCGTTGCCAAGGCGCACTTGCAGCCATTCCGTTGAGACGACTAACTTGCTTTTCATGGTTAACTTTCCTTGTCGTGACCCATTACGAGCCCGAAGGCTCAAACGGCACAACAATCCCGCTCTTCGCCTCCAGCCATTCCGGCACCGGCAGCCCCTTTTCGCGCAGAAACGCCGGGTTGAACAGTTTCGACTGATAGCGCGTGCCGTGATCGCACAGTATCGTCACAATTGTGCGCCCCGGCCCCAGCTCGCGCGCCAGGCGGATGGCACCGGCGATGTTGATGCCGGACGAGCCGCCGAGGCACAGGCCCTCTTCCGCGAGAAGGTCAAAGACGATGGGAATGCCTTCCTGATCGCTGATCTGGTAGGAGAAATCCGGCGTGAAACCGTCGAGATTGGCGGTGATGCGGCCCTGCCCTATTCCTTCGGTGATCGACGAGCCTTCTGCCTTCAGTTCGCCGCTCGTGTAAAATGAGTGCAGCGACGCGCCGAGCGGGTCGGCAAGCGCGATTTTCACCGCCTTGTCATGCGCCTTGAGGCCGATGGCGACACCGGCCAGCGTGCCGCCGGTGCCGACGGCGGAGACGAAACCGTCAATCTTGCCGCCGGTCTGTCTCCAAATTTCCTGCGCGGTGGTTTGCATATGCCCGTCGCGGTTGGCGATATTGTCAAACTGGTTGGCCCAGACAGCGCCGTTCGGCTCGCTTTTCGCCAGCTGTTCGGCAAGACGGCCGGACACTTTCACATAATTGTTTGGGTTTTTGTAGGGGACTGCGGGAACCTCGATCAGCTCGGCGCCAAGCAACCGCAGGGCGTCTTTTTTCTCCTGCGCCTGCGTGTCGGGAATGACGATCACCGTGCGGTAGCCGAGCGCCTTGGCGACCAGCGTCAGCCCGATGCCGGTGTTTCCCGCCGTGCCCTCGACGATGACGCCTCCGGGTCTCAGGAGACCGCGCTTTTCCGCGTCGCGGATAATGAACAATGCCGCCCGGTCCTTGACCGACTGGCCGGGGTTCATGAACTCCGCCTTGCCAAGTATCTCGCAGCCGGTCAATTCCGAAGCGCGCTTCAGGCGAATGAGCGGCGTGTTTCCGATGGCGTCGAGCACGGTGAGCATGGCATTCTTTCAAAAGCGGTCCTGCGCAAGGTTAGGAAGCGCGCGAAGCCGGTTCAAGGCGTAATATTGCTTGGCTTGATGGAAATTACGCTGCATTGGTTTAAACTGGCAATGAATCGGAAATGCTCCGGGAAAAAACCAATCCGAAAGTACTATCTGCGCGTAATTAAATTTTGAATAGGTGCTGCAAAGGACGGCTTGGAATTAATGGGCAAATCTGACTTTTCGACAATGGACAATCTTCTGGCGCGCTATGTGGCGGGGACGCTGCCGACGCCAGTGAACATGGCGGTTGGCGCGCATCTGGAGCTGAAGCAGGATAACCGCGATTTCGTCGGTACCCTTGAGACTTTGGCGGGCGAGGCGGTGGAGATTATGCCGGGCGCCGAAGTTTCCGGCCGTGACAAGCGCCTTGACCAAATATTTTCGCAGGAGCAGGCGGCGCAGGCTGATGCTTCCGGCGGTGAGCGCGGCATGATCCCCGCATCCCTCGCCGCGCTTGTGCCGCATGATATCGGCGGGATCCCGTGGCGCTCAAAAATGCCGGGCTACAAGGAATGCGCGCTTGGCGTCATCGAGGGCTGCGAGGTCAACCTCTTGTGGATCCGCGCAGGCCGCAAAATGCCGGCGCACACGCATGAGGGATCGGAAATCACGCTGGTGCTTGACGGCGCGTTCTCGGACTCGCGCGGCCGCTATGGGCGCGGAGACATCGCGCTGGCGGACGAGGATGTGGACCACAGCCCGATCGCAGAAGCCGGCGGCCCATGCATCTGCCTCGCCATTACCGACGCGCCGCTGCGCCTGACCGGCTCATACCGGCAGTTCTTCTCGGAATTTATCGGACGATGAGCCTTTACCGCGCCAAGCCTGACGACGGCGCGGTGTGGATCACCGGCGCATCGACCGGCATCGGGCGTGAGCTGGCCATCGCCATGGCAAAAGCTGGCTGGACCGTGGCAGCCACGGCGCGCAGCGCGGACAAGCTGGTTGAGCTTGAAGAAGAGAGCAAAGGCTGGAAAGGCCGCATCCATGCGTTTCCGGCGGATGTGACCGATGCGGCGCGGATGGTTTCGACGGTTGACGCCATAGAATTGAACGCCGGTAAAATTGTTCTGGCGATCTTCAACGCAGGCAATTACTGGCCAGCCAGCGGCGACCGGCTGGATGTGAAGAAGTTTGCCGAGACTTATGCGCTTAACGTCATGGGCCATGTGAACGGGCTGGCGCCGGTCGTTGAAAAATTCAAATCGCGCGGCTACGGCCATGTGATGATGGTCGCCTCCGTTTCCGGCTATTCGGGCCTTCCCACCGCCGCCGCCTATGGCGCTTCGAAGGCGGCGGTGATCAATATGTGCGAAGCGCTGAAATTCGACTTTGACGCCATGAACATCCGCATCCAGGTCGTCAATCCGGGCTTCATCGAAACGCCGCTGACGGATAAAAACGCCTTCCCCATGCCAGCTCTCATGCCCGTCGCAAAGGCCGTGGAACGGATCATTTCGGGAATTGCGCATGGCGGTTTTGAACTGACTTTTCCAAGACGCTTCACCTTCACCCTGAAATTCATGCGCCTCCTGCCCTACTTTCTGTATTTTCCGCTGATGAAAAGAATGACGGCGGGCAATAGCAAATAATCACGCCGCCTCGATCTTTATGCGCGTCGCCGCCTGTTCGGCGCGGCTGATGGGAAAATTCCACATCAAGGCGATGGCCGCCAGTTTCAACGCGACCGGCGCCCAGGCATACAGCGCGGCGAGCGTGAAAAGCGCCGCTGGCGCTGCCATATCAGCTGCCTGAGGGTCAAATCCGGCATATTGCAGGATCGGAAAAACCAAGCCGACGCCGAGCGCCAGCGACAGTTTTGTGGAGAGGCTCCATGCGGCGAAATACAGGCCTGAGCGCTGCTCGCCGCTCTTCAGCGTGTCCACATCAATCACATCCGCCTGCACCGCCGCCGGCAGCGACAGGTCAAAGCCGAGCGCAAGGCCGGTGATGGCGGCAATGACGGCAAACAGCGCCGCATCCCCTGCCCCCAGCATTGGCGCAAAAGCGAAGGCGGCGCAGGTGGCGAGCATGGCCCAACACCAGGCGCGGTGTTTGCCGATGCGCTTGGCCAGCCAAAGCGCCAGCGGCACGCCAGCGATGCCGCAGGCAAAGTAGAAAAACAGCAGCGGCCCGCGCAGCACCTCCGCTTCAAGGACGCTTGAGACAAAATACAGGAACAGCGTCGCGGGGATGCCATTGGCGAGGCCATTGAGGAAGAAGGCGGCGATCAAGCGCATGAAGGGGCCGTTGGCGATGAGCGCGCGCAGACCGGGCAGGAACGCGATGCGCTGGCGCGAATGGTTCTTCGGCTCCGGCACCCGCCAGACGGCGACTGCACCCAGAAGCGGCAGCGCCGCCGCTGTGAAGATGGCCATGGCGGCAAGGCCGTGCACGCCCTCGGCGGCGGTGAATCCAACGTAGAACGGCAGGCCAATGGCAACGAGCGTGCCGATCAGGGTAAGGCCCTCCCGATAGCCTGCGACACGGGCGCGGGCGTCATAGCCGCTTTCCAGTTCCGCGCCCCAGGCGGAATAAGCGATCAGCGCCATCGACTGGCCGATTGAAAGCGCCGATCCCCAGAGCACAAGATGCGCCGCGCCGACTGTGTCCGGCGGCCAGAACAGGTTCCAAGCGGCAAGCGCCGTCACCGGCAGCGACAAGGCAAACATGGCCCGCCGCCGGCCGAACGACGGGTTCCACCGGTCGGAAATGACGCCGATGACCGGATCGTTCAATGCGTCGAAAATGCGCACGAACAGCAAAGCCGCGCCGACCGAGGCGAGCGACAGGCCGAGCGTCTCGGAATAGAAGGTCGGGACAAGCACATAGAGCGGCAGCGTCAGCGCGGCGAGAGGCAAAGCCGGGAGGGCATAGGAGATCAACGTGGCACGGTTCATACTGGGCTTTCGGTTCTTTTCACCAATACGCAAGAACCTGGCGTCAGGTTCACCGGCCCGTCACGATCATGGCCCTGTCCCGCGCCAGCCAGAAGGGCGGCAGGAAGGCGGGAATATTGGAGAAGGGCAGCACTTCCGGGCGCAGGCGGATGCCGAGCGTCTCCGCCATGAAGCGCCGCCGTGCCTGAATGCGGGTCCAGGCCTCCGGATATTTCTGCGCAATCTCATCGCACAGCGCCTCGTCGGCGATGGCGATGCCGTCTTCGATATTGGTGGTGAAATAGGGCGTGCCGGTCGCGGGAATAACATCGGACTGGATGGCCATGCCGGACCTGATCGGAATATCCGAGCCTTTGAAGATCGGCGAGTGCATCCATTCGTCGATATGGACAAGATGGCCCGGATTGAGCGTCACATTGAAGAATTTGCCGCCGATCCGCTCGTGAATGGCGCTCCACAGACTTCCTCCCGCGACGCCAATTGCAAGCGTCTCGTACCAGTCGACAATCGCTGCGAAGTAGGGCGCGACGAGTTTTTCGACATAGTCGCTGATGCCGTCCGGCAATTCCCTCGCGTCTTCGACAAGGAACCCCGCCCGCGCGTTCAGCGCTCCCCACGCGCCATAGGCCATGGTCACCGGATCGCCGCGCCGCATGACATTCACGCTCGGGCTGGGCAGGCCATAGGCGGCGCGTCTGCCCGCTGACAGCATCGGATGGCAGCAGAGCGGCAGGCCGTTCATGCCCAAGAGACGCGCGGCGGCGAGTTCGGTCATGCCGGGTTCGATGGCGCCAAGCACATTTCGGACGCCTTGTGAGGTGAAAGTTGCGGAGAATTCGAACATGGCGAGCTGATCCGCGTCGTTGATAGCCCGCAGCCCGTCGCGCGGATTCATCAAGAGGCCCGCCGCATTTGTCATTGAGCCTGAAGCGCTAATCAGCTTGCGGATTTCCGAGGTGATGAACTCGGGAAGATCAACAGCCCCGTTGGGAAACCCATTGTCCTCCTTCGTCACAGGCTTCCAGCCGATCGCCGCCACTTTTGCGCCCTTGGACACGCCGCAGGCCGTGAGAATGTCCGCGAACCGGCTGGATTCTCCGCGCGGCTGGGCGGGGAGCGAAAATGTCTGACAGAGCACGCGCTCATAGGGGCCGCCGCACAATTCGGCATAGGACCAGCCTTCATTGCCGACCAGAAGCTGCGGGGAAACGGTCTTGCCAAAAATCAGCAGCGCTTCCTCAAAGCGCGGGTCGTAACCGGAAAGATAGGCAATATTGGCCGCGTGCTCGCGGTCGCCATAGACGATGACGATATCAAAGCCGGCGGTTTTGGCGCCAGCGAGGCATGCCTCGATGCGGCGCGCATAATGCTGCTTTGGAATAGAGGGCATTGTTGCCGGTTCGCCGAACTCCGGCAAAATCACCCGCTGCAAGCCTACTTTTTTCACAACCATCTTCTTTCCCCGCCGCTGGCATCGTTCAGTGGCAGCATGGCGGGATTGCGCGCTTGTGGCAATTGCTTTTGGCCCCCTTGCCTCTTACCAATGCGTCAAACATAAGTGTCGGAGAATGGCGGTGAGAACGGTGCTGTATGGATCGCTGATTTTGATTTTGGCGCTGGGAATTGGGTTTCTCCTCGGCCCGCGCGAACCAGTGGACACCAGGGTCACGTTTGACCCCGCCAAAATCGGCGGCGACCCGGACGCCTATCTCGCCAAGCGCGAAGGCGAAATCGCGGGCATAAGGGAGGGGCTGCAAAAGGAAATCATATGGGCGTATCCCAATTCCAAAGCCAAAACCAAACTCGCCATCGTCTACATTCACGGCTTTTCGGCCTCCAAGGGCGAAATCCGTCCTGTGCCGGACAAGGTTGCGGCGGCGCTTGGCGCAAATCTGTTCTACACGCGGCTGACCGGCCATGGACAAAATGGACCTGCAATGGCTGTCGCCACCGTCAATGATTGGGTGAACGATTATGCCGAGGCCATGGCGATCGGCCGGATGATTGGCGAAAAGGTCATCATCATCGCCACATCCACCGGCGCGGGTCTCTCGACCTGGGCGGCGACGCAGCCGGAGCTGTCCAAGGATGTCGCGGGAATGGTGTTTGTCTCGCCGAACTATGGCGTGCAGGCGTCCGGCTCGTTTCTCCTGATAATGCCTTGGGGTCGGCAGCTGGCCAATTTGCTAATCGGTCCTGAGCGCGAGTTCACGCCGGTCAATGAGCTGCACGGGACGCTTTGGACGCCGAAATATCCGACCAATGCGGTTTTGCCCATGGCGGCGCTGACCAAGCTGGCGCGCGATGTGATGGTTGAGAACATCAAAGTTCCAACCATGTTCATCTTCGCGGAAACTGACAAAGTGGTGAGGCCGGACCTTACGAAGGAACGGATTGCGCGCTGGGGGGCGAAGACCGGATTTAATATCGTGGAGAATCCGGACGATCCCTATCAGCATGTTGTGGCGGGCGATGCGCTTTCGCCGAACAGGACTGAGGAAGTGTCGGCAGAGGCGCTGGAGTTTATCCAGTCGCTGGGGCTTTGAGCGCATCCCTTGAAAAAGCAAACACCGCCAGCGCCAGCGCCAGCAGGACCGCGTAGAAGCAGAACAGTGCGGAATAAGCGGCTTCCGGCGCAGCCGGACTGGCACCGGCTTTAACCACCGCTCCCGTCGCAAACTGCATCATGCCGACACCGAAAATATTAAAAAAGTTCATCAGCGTCACGCCGCGCCCGACAAAGTCCTGACTCATGAAAGAGCGCGCATGCGCCATCTGCAGGCCGTAGCTGAGGCCGAAAGATCCGATGGCAGTGAGGGCGAGGGTGACAAAGAGCACGGAAGAAACCGGGTGGACGGCTAGGAAAACCAGCGCGGCGAGCGACACGAGATTGCCGCCGAAAATCACCCATTTCTGGCTTTTGAACAACCTGTCCGCCGGGCCGTATAGGAAGCTGCCCGCGATCATGCCGAACGCCATCCAAAGCGTTGCGACGCCGATTGCGGCGGAGTCCGAGGCGTAGACATCGTGCATGTAAGGCGCCGCCCAAAGCCCGCGTATGCCGACGACCGGCGCGTAGGAAATCACCATCATCGGGATCAACGGCCAGAAGCGCCGGTCTTTCAACAATGTCAGATAGCCGGATAGGCCGGGCTTTTCTTCCGCGCGCACTTTGTCGGGGTCGCCGGCAAGGAAAAATATGGAAGCCGCCAATGCCATGCTCACCACTCCAAGCCCCGCCATGACGCCTCGCCAGCCGAACGCCTCCGCCGCAGCCGCCAGCGGCGAGGCGCTGATGATGTTACCGAGCATGCCGAAGGCGACAAGCCATGACGTCAAGATGGCAAAACGCGAAGCGTGGAAATTGCGCGCGTAGATGAAATAAGACGCCATCAGCACCGGCGCACAGGCGATTCCGATCAGCGCCATGGCGAAGATCAATTGTCCCGGCCCCTGCGCTAATGCAAAGACAACGGCCCCTGCCCCGGCGAAAACGCCGAAGATCAGCGACGAGGTCCGGCGCGGGCCGTAACGGTCCAGCGCCACGCCGACTCCAAACTGCATCAGGCCGAAGGTGAGGAAAAAGGCGCCGGAGGCCAGCGCCAGATCAGATTTTGTCGCCCCAAGCTCAGATATGAGAACCGGCGACAGAACCGCGAGGAACGACCGGAAAAACTGCGACAGCACATAGGTGAGCGCCAGCGCGGCAATTCCGGGCATTTAAGGCTTACGCCGCGGCGCGGGCGCGGTTGGGGCGGAAGCGGCGCTTGCGCTTGGCGGGCGCGTCGCCCTTCGGCGCGTCAGCGCGGACGGTCGGCGCAAAGGCCGGATGCGCGCCGGCCGGTTTGTGGTCGGGCTTCTTGCGGTCCCCGTGTGGGCGGTCGCCGCGCGGCTTGTTGTCCGGCCGTCCGCCCTTGGAGCGGAAACGGTGCGGCATGGAATCCGAACGTTGACGCTCCTCGGAAGGCTCGCCCGCGGCCTTCGGCTTCACAACGAAAGTTGGCTTTTCGATCACCGTCAGCTTCAGGCGGATCAGGCGCTCGACGGCGCGCAGTTTGTCATTCTCGTCCGGCTCGCACAGCGTCACGGAAACGCCCGACGCGCCGTTGCGGGCCGTGCGGCCGATGCGGTGCACATAGCTCTCCGCCTCGTCCGGCAGGTCGAAATTGATGACATGCGAAATGCCGGTCACATCAATGCCACGAGCGGCAATGTCGGTGGCGACCAAAATCTTGATCGCGCCGGTTTTGAAATCATTCAATGCCTTTTGGCGGGCATTCTGCGATTTATTGCCGTGAATGGCTGCGTTCGAGAAACCATCTTTTTCAAGATAACGCGTCACAGCGTCCGCACCATGCTTGGTGCGCGTGAACACGATCACGCGTTCGAACTCAGATTTTTTGAGCAGCGCCGAGAGGCAAGCACGCTTTTCACCGCGGGCGAGATAAATCAACTGCTGCTGAACCGTCGTCACCGACGTGCCCGGACGGGCAACTTCGATACGGACCGGATCTTTCATCAGGCTCTTGGCCAGATCTTCGATCTCAGCAGGCATGGTCGCGGAGAACAGAGCTGTACGGCGCGTCGGGTTCACCTTGGCGGCAATTTTGCGCACGTCTTTGATGAAGCCCATGTCGAGCATACGGTCGGCTTCGTCCAACACCAAAAACTTGGTGTCGCCGAGCTTCACAGCGCCTTCATTCATCAG
>JANMMM010000080.1:0-1820 GCA_031373225.1 Phyllobacteriaceae bacterium
CATTGACGCCCAGCTCCAGCGCGCGGGAAATCCGCTCGTCCTCTCCCTGCTCCGCCACCAAGAGAATCGGCAGGAAGCGGGTGCGGTCCAGAGAGCGCAGCTGCGAGCAGATGCGCAGCGGGTCAAAATTGGCAAAGCCGGTCGCCAGCAGCACGCAGTCGAAATCCTTTTCGACCGCCTGGAAAAAGCCCAGCTGCGGGTTGGTCGCGACTTCGAGATCGCATTCATTACGCAGAGTTTTCTGCAGCCGTTCAATTGAGCTTGCACGCTCGTCAATCAGCAATATCCGCGCGCGCTCATGGCTCACGACGGCGCGCTCGCTCAGAAGCTCATCAATGCCGATTGAGCGCGTGGTCTCAGCCCGCAGGCGAAGCTCGTCGGTCAGCGTCTTCAGCCGCACCAGACTCTTGACGCGGGACATGAGCTGAATGTCCTTCACCGGCTTGGTGAGGAAATCGTCCGCCCCCGCCTCAAGCCCGCGAATGCGATCGGCGGGCTGGTCCAGCGCGGTGACGATTACGACGGGTATGTGCACCGTTGCAGGATTGGCCTTGAGCTTGGCGCAAACCTCAAATCCGTCCATCCCCGGCATCATAATGTCCAACAGGATCAGATCGATGCCGCCCTCGGCGCAGACTGACAGCGCGTCCGGGCCGTTGAGGGCCGTGACAACCTGAAAATACTCGGCCTGCAAGCGGGCTTCGAGCAGTTTCACGTTTGCCGGGATATCGTCAACAACCAGAATGCGCGCTGTCACTTATGTTCTCCCGGCTGTCTCAGGCGTCGCCCAAATAGGATTTGATCGTTTCAATGAAGCTCTTCACCGAGATCGGCTTTGAAATGTAAGCCTCGCAGCCGCCGGAGCGGATGCGCTCCTCGTCGCCCTTCATGGCGAAGGCGGTGACGGCGATGACAGGTATCGAGCGCAGCTTGTCGTCTTCCTTGAGCCATTTGGTGACTTCAAGTCCGGAAACCTCCGGCAGCTGAATATCCATGAGGATCAAGTCAGGCTGGTGCGCGCGCGCCAAATCCAAAGCTTCCAAGCCGTTGCGCGTGCGAATCGTCTCGTAACCCGATCCTTCGATCAGGTCGCGGAAGAGCTTCATGTTCAGCTCATTGTCCTCGACGATCAAGACGCGTTTGGCCATGCCGGTTTCCTGATATGCGGGTTCCGGACTCACGTCCGCAAGCGCGCGTTTGATTTCTGTTACGCCGATATGATTGACAAAAGGCAAAGACGCCGCGCAAAACCGGCTTCTATTGTTTACGCACAGATATGGCGGGGAAAACACATGGCGCTGCGCGAACAAAGGCCCGCCGGGAAACTGTCCGTTGACGCGGCGGAGGAAATGGCCATCAGCGCCCTCGCCTATCTTTCCAACACGCCGGATCTGATGCAGCGTTTCCTTGCTTTGTCGGGCATTGAGGCCACCCAAATCCGCGCCGTTGCAAGCGAGCCGCACTTTTTCTCCGGGGTGCTGAAGTTCTTCCTCGCGCATGAGCCTACTCTGCTCCAATACTGTGAAGCGACCGGCACGCTGCCACAATCCATGCAGGCTGCGCTCGCGGCCCTTCCCGGCGGCAGCGACTTTTCTCAATAAGCCTCGCTAACGCATTGAAACAACACAATCTTACACAACCAGCCGCATCAACGGATGCCCCGGTTTACGCCTTGCCGGCATCTGAAACCCGACCTTCTTAAACACCGATGCTGAACCAGCAAACAGCCTAATGGATTTGGCCCGTTAGCCCTGTCCAGGCACCTGCACCAGCAGCCATAGCAGCGCTGCTCTTCCCGAACAGCGCTTCGACGTTCAGCC
>JANMMM010000085.1:0-9313 GCA_031373225.1 Phyllobacteriaceae bacterium
CGCCACCACGGCCAAGCTCCTCAGCGCCATCGCAGCGGACGGGCCGGGCGTCACGAGTGAACAGGCCGCCGCCATCAAAGTTCCGACGCTGGTCATCGGCAACGGCCTCGATCTCGTGCACCCAATGCCGCTCGCCCAAGCGCTCGCTGATCAAATCCCCGGCGCGCAATACGTGGAGATCGCGCCAAAATCGCTGGACAAGGCGGTCCATGCGGAAGAATTCAAGCGGGCGGTGCGGAGTTTTTTGAGTGGGTGATAATTTTCAAACCTCAGCGCTGCCCCTCATCCGGCCCTTCGGACCACCTTCTCCCCGTAAGAACGGGGAAGAAGGTAAGTGGCGCCCATCTTTCCTTCTCCCCGCCACTTGCGGGGAGAAGGTGCCCGAAGGGCGGATGAGGGGCAGCGCCGAGGGTTGAAGATTGCCAGCCGCTTCGATGTTAAAGCCTATTGACGAAAAGGAATTCACAATATGACGCAAACCCGCCTCGCCGCCGACTGGTTAGAACAGCTCCCCTCCGACCGCCTCCTCGTCGAAATGTCCCTATGGTCCGCCGATCTCGCGCGTCTCGAATCCGACCTGCTGCGCGTCAACGAGGGCACTGACATTTTCCACATCGATGTCGCCGACGGCCATTTCTCGCCCGCCTTTCTCTTCTTCCCGGATTTGGTCGCCCGCCTGCGCAAAGTCACGGATAAGCCCTTCCACGTGCATCTGATGGTCGCCGACGCCGTGCTGATGTCGCAGGTCGACCAGTTCGCCAAGGCGGGCGCGGACCTTATCAGCGTCCATGTGGAAAACGCCAACGCCATGGAGGCATTGGAAGACATCACGCGGCGCGGCCTGAAGCGCGGATTGGTGCTGCAGGTGCAGACCCCCGTCGCCGCCGCCGCGCCGTTCCTGCCGCTGATCGACATGCTGACCCTGCTCGGCACGCGCATCGGTGTCAGCGGCCAGTCGCTCGACGAGACAGCGCCTGCCCGCCTGATTGAAGCGCGCAAGCTTGTGGCGGACAGGGTCAATGGCCGCCGCGTCATCGCTGCAGCCGATGGCGGCATCCGCGAGCATACGGTTCCCGTCCTGCGCCAGTCCGGCGCGGAGACGGTGGTCATGGGTTCGCTCGCCTTCGGCGCGCCGGATTTTGCCGCGCGCATCGGCTGGGTGCGCGGGCAGGCCGCCTGACATGGCCCTTGCGCTCGCCATTGATCTGGGCGGCACGCAGCTGCGCGCCGCATTGGTCAATGAGGCGGGCGCGCTGCTCAGCCGCGCCGCGCTGGCGACCGATGTTCAGGGCGGCCCCAAAGCCATCATCCCGCAGATGCTGCAGGCGGCGGAGGCGGCGGGCCTTTCAAGCAGCCGGGAACACATCATCGGCTGCGGCATCTGCGCGCCCGGCCCGCTCGACAGCGAGACCGGAACCATCATCGGCATCCCGACCCTGCCCGGCTGGGAGAATTTTCCCCTGCGCGCCGCGCTGAGCGATGCGCTCGGCCTGCCCGTCGTCCTGGAAAATGACGGCATCGCCGCCGCCAACGGCGAATGGAAGTCCGGCGCGGGCAGGGGCCTTTCCCACCTGGTCTATGTAACGGTCTCCACCGGCATCGGCGGCGGCGTCGTCGCTGACGGCCGCCTCACGCGCGGCCGCCGCGGCATGGCCGGCCATATCGGCCACCTGATGATCGACCCGAACGGCCCGCGCTGCGCCTGCGGCGGCCAAGGCTGCTTTGAAGCCCACGCCTCCGGAACAGCGCTGAGCGCAGCGGGCAAAGCTCAAGGCTTCGAAGACGCCAAATCCATCGCCGCCGCCGCCCGCTCCGGAAACAAAGCCGCCCTCGCGCTCCTCGACCGGGAAGCGGACCACCTCGCCTACGGCTTCGCCAGCCTCCTCCATCTCTACAGCCCGGAAAAACTCATCATAGGCGGCGGCGTCTCGCAGGCGCTGGATCTGATGGCGGCGCGGATCAGGGCGCGGCTGGACGTGCTCGTGATGCCGCCGTTCCGGGATGTGGAGGTGGTGAAGGCGGCGCTGGGGGACGATGCGGGGCTGGCGGGGACGGCGGGGCTGGTGCTGGAGCGGGCGGGGAGGTGAAATTCGTCGTTGCGACCGGCAGAACTCACGCCGTCGTCGACGCACGTTCTTTGAACTGCTGATGATCAAATTCAAGAAGCCAATTTTGAGCGTTGTCGAGTGTAAGAAACGCCATATTCTTGGCTGTTTCCAAATTGTCCTGCCAACGCGGCCACGGTGGGCTATAGCCCGACGAGTGGACGAGGTTCACCAACCATCGGCCTCTGGTTTTAGGAACAAGGGTGATTCTGAAATCTTCGAGGTTTGTCGTAAGTGAGTTGTCACTTAGCTTCGTCCAAGTAACAAAGTCGTAGCTGCGCCTCAACCGCCTCTTGAACCGCACCATATGACGGACCAGTGCCATCATTTCTCCTGAGACTTTTACCTGACCGCCCATCACTCGGTGGATGCCCCTGAGAATAGTCTTGTATGGCCGATAGTCCCCTAGCGCCGACATGCGGTCTGCCAATTCTACGGCGCTCCATTTCAATTCAGCCAGCGAGTTTCTGAACTCTGTCGCCAGTTCTTCGACAGTCCACTCTCTCGCTCCAAATAAAGCATCCGTTTTGAATTCCTCTTCCATGACCCGTCCATTTCAAAGTTATGCGTACAATTTAGTGACATAATGACTCAAGTCAAGAGACATTTATGGAGAATTCTAAAACTGGATATTGTCCCTCGTGTTTCTACTCCCCACCTCCGAGCATGGATTTCAGGCGGCGCAGCCGATCTAGAATCATGCCTCAGCACTCGGGTAGATGAGGACCGGCGGAATGGATGTGTCATCTCCTCCCGGCAATCTGGCGTTCTGCCCCCATCTGCGTTATTCTGCCTGCCAAGGAACTGAAATCATGCCTAGCCACCTCTCCCGCATCACAACAAACCCCAAAATCTGCGGCGGCAGGCCCAGCATTGCCAATACCCGCATGCGCGTATCGGATGTCTTGGACCTTCTCGCGGCGGGCGAGACCCGCGCTGCAATATTGGCTGATTATCCCTATCTCGCGGACGAGGACATCACAGCGGCGCTTGAATACGCTTCCGCCGCCGCCGCGCACCGCGTCATAGCTGCCGAGTAATGCGCTTTTTGGTGGACGCGCAGCTGCCGCCCGTTTTGGCTCGCTGGATTGCGGCGAAAGGCCACGACGCGCAGCATGTTGCCGACTTTGGCATGGCAGGTGCTCCAGACCAGCAAATCTGGGAGAAAGCCATCGAGTTGAAATCGGTCATCATCTCGAAGGATGAAGACTTCATTCGGATGGCCAGGACAGTTGGCGGACCTCAAATTATTTGGGTGACTTCCGGCAACACCAGCAAGAGCGCGCTGCTGGGAATTATGGAAAAGGCACTTCCGCAAATTATCGAAGCGTTGGAATTTGGCGAGCAGATCGTTGAAGTCCGCTGACGCCGCCGACATACCACGCCGCGAGTGGGGTTAGAGCTGCACACACCGTTTCCCCCGCCGCGCCAATTCGCCGCTTGAGCTTCCCGCGTTCCTTTCCTAAACTGACGAAAAAGCAGGAGCATGATTGTGGGCGTAGTTCTGCCGCTGGACGAGAAGAAGAGGAGCGGCGGGTCGGTCAGGCCGCTGATGGATCTGACCAGCGCCGACATGCGCCGCGTCAACGAGCTGATCCTGTCCAAGGCCGGATCGGATGTGGAGATGATCCCCGAGCTTGCCAGTCACCTCATCAATTCCGGCGGCAAGCGCCTGCGCCCCATGCTGACGCTGGCGGCGGCGACAATGTTTGGCTATGCCGGCGACGCCCATGTCAAGCTCGCCACCAGCGTCGAGTTCATGCACACGGCGACGCTCCTGCACGACGACGTGGTGGATGAAAGCGACCTGCGGCGCGGGCGCAAGACGGCGCGGATGATCTGGGGCAATCAGGCGAGCGTGCTCGTCGGCGATTTCCTCCTGGGGCAGGCCTTCCGCATGATGGTCGATGTCGGCTCGCTTGAGGCGCTGGATGTTCTGTCCACGGCGGCCTCGGTGATCGCCGAGGGCGAGGTCATGCAGCTGTCAGCGGCGAAAAACCTGGAGACGACCGAGGACGAATATCTCGCCGTCATCAAGGCCAAGACCGCCGCGCTCTTCTCCGCCGCCGCCGAAGTCGGCCCGATCATCGCCCGGGCGGGCCGCTCCGAGCGGGCGGCCCTGCGCTCCTACGGCCTCAATCTCGGCCTCGCCTTCCAGCTGGTGGACGATGCGCTCGATTATGGCGGCAATGCCCGCGACCTTGGCAAGAACGTCGGCGACGATTTCCGCGAAGGCAAGGTGACTCTCCCCGTCATCCTCGCGTACCGCAGGGGCACCGACGCCGAGCGCGGTTTTTGGCGCGGCGCGATCGAGGCCGGCGAGGCGTCAAATGAATCTTTAGAAAAAGCCCTCGGCCTGATGACCCGATACGGGGCGATATCAGACACGATCCAGCGCGCCCGCCATTTCGGCGCCATCGCAAGCGATGCGCTCGCCCCGCTGCCAGCGTCTGCGGAGAAGAACGCGCTGCTGGAGGTGATCGAGTTTTGCATCAGCCGCGTGAATTGAGCGCTTGACAAGTCCGCTCATCGGATCGTGAACACAAGCGCGCGCGTCATTCCTTGCCCTTCCCCTACAAAAAGGCCATTGTTAACGCCATGGTAAACCAATGATTTGCATAAGCGAATCTGCGGTTTTTTCGGGAAAAAGGCTTTTTGAATGCGGCTCTTGGCTCTTGGACTTCTGGCTTCTTCTGCGCTTATGGCGTATGGCGCGGCGGCAATTGCGGCGGCGGAATCCGGCAAACCGGTGCGCGCCTCTTCACTCTCCGGCGCGCTTCTGTCGGCGCAGGTGGCCGAGCGCGACAATGATTTCGACGGCGCCATCGACTTTTACCAGCAGGCGCTGGGCTTTGATCCGGGCAATGCCGGCTATGAGCAGAGCCTGATGGTGGCGCTCATTACCAGAGGTGACTTCAGCAAGGCGCTTCCCTATGCCGAGCGGCTCAAGGCCGTCCCGGAAATCGAACGCGTCTCGCGCATCGCGCTGGCGGTCAACGCCGTCAACAAGGATGATTTCACCCAAGCTGAGACGCTGTTGAAGCTGGCGCTGCAGAATGATCTCGACCGGCTGGTCTCGGGGCTGATGACCGCCTGGGTCAAACAGGGCGCAAAGGATACGGACGGCGCGCTGGAGACAATCAAGGAATTGCAGGGTCCGGACTGGTATGACGTTTTCAAGCGCATCCACAAGGCGCTGATCCTCGACAATGCCGGAAGGGCGGAGGCTGCGCAGGCCGCCTATCAGGAGGCGCTCGACACGCCGGACGCCAGCGCCGCGCCGGAGGCTTGGCTGCGGCTGCTGGAATCCTATGCCGGGTTCCATGCCCGCGCTGGCAAGAAAGATCTGGCGCTCGCTGTGCTGGACCGGGGCGATGATTTCGCGCCCGAGCGTCCGGCGCTGAAAGCCTTGCGCAAGGGAATTGAGGCCAATCAATCCTTGCCGCCCGTCATATCAAGCGCACGCGACGGCGTGGCGGAAGTCCTGTTCGGCATCGGCACCGCGATCAAGCGCGAAGGATCGGAAGCCTTTTCAAAACTCTATCTGGAACTGGCGCTCGCCGCCCGGCCGAAAGAGGATGTAACGCTGATCCAGCTGGCGGCGCTGGCTGAGGAGATGAACCAGCAGGCGGACGCCATCGACCTTTACCGCCAGGTTGACGCAGGGTCGCCTTACAAACGCGCCGCCGAGCTGCAGCTCGGCCTCAACCTCGCTGATCTCGACAAGCGCGATGAAGCGGTGAAACATCTGACCGCGCTCCTCGACGCCGATCCAGCCGACACCCGGGCCTATTTGGCGCTTGGCGGCGTCTATGGCGCGAAGAAGGATTTCAAATCCGCCGCCGCCATCTATGACCGCGCCGAACAAGCGATCACCGCCCCGCTTCGTAGCCACTGGAACCTGTTCTACCAGCGCGGCATCGCATATGAGCAGCTCGACATCTGGCCGAAGGCCGAGCAGAGCTTCCGAAAGGCGCTCAAGCTTTATCCGGACCAGCCGCAGGTGCTGAATTATCTCGGCTATTCCTACGTGGACCAGAACACAAATCTGGACGAGGCCGTCGGCATGATCCGCAAGGCGGTCGAGCTGCGTCCGGACGACGGCTATATCGTCGATTCACTCGGCTGGGCCTATTACCGGCTCGGCAAGTTTGAAGACGCCGTCAACGAGCTCGAGCGAGCCATCAAGCTGCGCCCCGAGGACGCGACGATCAACGACCATCTCGGCGACGCCTATTGGCGCGTCGGCCGCAAGCTCGAAGCGCGGTTTCAATGGCAGCACGCCATTGACGGCAAGCCGGAGGAGGCGGAGCTGGCGAAGATTCAGGCGAAGCTGAAGGCGGAAGCGCCGCTGGTGGCGGAGGCGAATGCGGGGAAGGGGTGAGGCGCCATTCTTGACAAGTTTGGCCGGCAGGGCTAGCCATAGCTAAGTTAGCTAGGACAAAAAATTGTTTACTGTCACGATCCACAAGGCAAAGACCGAACTCTCCAAACTCATCGCCCGCGTCGAGGCGGGAGAGGAGATCACAATTCTGCGCCGTGACAAACCGGTGGCGCGGCTGGTGGCGCCTGAAGCTGCGCCGGTAATCCGGCGCGTGCCAGGCATGTACCCGGAGCTTGCGGCCATACCTGATGACCTTTTCCTGACGCCGATGACTAATGAGGAACTCGAACTCTGGTATGGCAAAGATTGAATGTTCTCATTGATTCCCACGCATTGATCTGGTGGCTTAGCAGAAATCCGCGGCTGTCCCGTCAAGCCAATGAGGCAATCACCTCAGGTGCTGCGCATGTGAGCGCTGCTTCCGCTTACGAAATAGGACTGAAAGTATGCAGCGGAAAATGGCCTGAAGCGCAGAAAATTGTCGAAGCTTTCGCCGAGATATGTGCGCTGAACGCCATAAGCGTTCTCCCGGTATCGCTCGACCATGCGCTTAAGGCCGCAGCGTTTGAGGCGGTCCACCGCGACCCGTTTGACCGTCTTCTAGCCGCCCAGAGCATTCTCGGGAACTTGCCGCTGGTCACTGTCGACCCGGCCTTCAAACTGTTTGGCTGCAAAACGGTCTGGTAGGCCGCCTTGACCGTTCGACCCTGCGCCCATAAACAGCCGCAGGTGATAAAATCCGGTGACACATTGACTGATCAAAACCACCCCTCCCGCTCATTCCAGGGCCTGATCCTGACGCTCCACGCCTACTGGGCCGCCCATGGCTGTCTCATTCTCCAGCCCTATGACATGGAGGTCGGCGCGGGCACGTTTCATCCGGCCACCACTTTGCGCGCCCTTGGCCCAAAGCCATGGAAAGCCGCCTATGTGCAGCCCTCGCGCCGCCCCAAGGACGGGCGTTACGGCGAGAACCCGAACCGGCTGCAGCATTATTACCAATATCAGGTGATCCTGAAGCCGAACCCGTCGAATCTTCAGGAGCTCTATCTCGGCAGCCTCGCCGCCATCGGCATTGACCCGCTGCTGCATGATATCCGCTTTGTCGAGGACGACTGGGAAAGCCCGACGCTCGGCGCATGGGGTCTCGGCTGGGAATGCTGGTGCGACGGGATGGAAGTCTCGCAGTTCACTTACTTCCAACAGGTCTGCGGCATCGAATGCGCCCCGGTGGCGGGCGAACTGACATACGGCCTTGAACGCCTCGCCATGTATGTGCAGGGCGTCGACAATGTCTATGACCTCAATTTCAACGGCCTCGAAGGCGATGAGAAGGTCACCTACGGCGACGTCTTTCTGCAAGCCGAGCAGGAATATTCCCGCCACAATTTCGAATTCGCCAACACCGACACGCTGCTGCGCCACTTCGTGGACGCCGAAAACGAGTGCAAGGCGCTCCTCGCCGCCGGCGCCCCCGGCGCAGACGCCAACGACCCGCGCCACAAAATGGTCCTGCCCGCCTACGACCAGTGCATCAAGGCAAGCCACGCCTTCAACCTGCTCGACGCAAGAGGCGTCATCTCTGTGACCGAGCGCGCGAGCTATATCCAGAAAGTGCGGGCGCTGTCGAAGGAATGCGGCGAGGCGTTTTTGTTGACGGACGCGGGCGGCAGCGTCGCCCATTCCTGAACGCTGCGTCCCCAAACATTCCGCTGTCCATTTCCAAATCCCTGTTTAGAATGATTCCATTCAACTGAACTGGGAGGACGGATCATGGAAAAGGGACAAGTGGCAGGCGAGGGGCCGATCGCGGTCGATGTCGAGGAAGGCAGCTCGTATTTCTGGTGCGTCTGCGGCAAGTCGGCGAACCAGCCCTATTGCGACGGCTCGCACGCGGGAACCAACTTCCGCCCGCTTATGTGGACGGCCGAAGCCAGCGAAACCAAATATTTCTGCGTCTGCAAACAGACCAACTCGCGGCCCTTCTGCGACGGCAGCCATAAGCGGCTGTGAACTGGTTATCATTTAAGAGTCTTCCACCCTCAGCGCTGCCCCGCAACCGGCGCTTCGCACCACCATCTCCCCCTAAGAAAGGGGAAGAAGGGAAGGGCGGCGGCTCTTCCTTCTCCCCGCTTCTTGCGGGGAAAAGGTGCCCGAAGGGCGGATGAGGGGCAGCGCCGAGGGTGCAGAACTGTAAAATCTACCCCAGCAGCCCCAGCTCCGACACCGGCAAATTCCCGAACTGCGCATCCGAAAGCCGCTCCACCGCCCGCCGCGTTCCGGGGATCGGCTTGGCATCAAGCGCGTCCACATGCGTGACGAACAGGATCGTCAGGCAAAGCGCGTGAAGAAGGGGGCGGAGCGGTTTCATACTCTTGTGTCGTGGCGTCGCCGCAAAAGGTTCATGGATGACATCGCCCAAGCGGCTTGCTAAGGCGCGCGCAGCACATATTGACCGCGAGTGACCATGCCTGACCTGCTTCTAGAACTCCGCTCCGAGGAAATCCCTGCCCGCATGCAGCGCAAGGCGGCGGGGGATTTGAGGAAGCTGTTGACCGACGGTCTGGTTGAGGCGGGGCTGACCTATGAAGCGGCGCGGGAATATTGGACGCCGCGCCGTCTGGCGCTCGACCTGCGCGGTCTGACCGCGCGCTCCAAAGATGTGCGGGAAGAGCGCAAAGGTCCGCCCGTATCGGCGCCGCAGCAGGCGATTGACGGCTTTGTCCGCGCGGCGGGTCTTGCTTCGATTGCCGAAGCGCAGGTGCAGAGCGACCCCAAAAAGGGCGACTTCTATGTGGCAATCATCTCCAAGCCGGGCAGGGCA
>JANMMM010000119.1:0-8805 GCA_031373225.1 Phyllobacteriaceae bacterium
ATGAAGCTGCTCGACATTGACAACACAATTGAAAAGGCTGTGGAAAACGTTGCGAAGACCGGCGTGTCGATGCTGACGCTGCACGCCTATCCCAAGGCCATGCGCGCCGCCGTTTCCGCCGCCAAGGGTTCGCCCCTGTGCCTTTTGGGCGTCACCGTCCTCACCTCGATGGACGAGCAGGACATGCTGGACGCCGGTTACGAATATGACCCGCACACGCTGGTTCTGCGCCGCGCTGAACAGGCCCGAACGGCTCGCATGGGCGGCATCGTCTGTTCGGCGGAGGAGGCGTCGGCGGTGCGCAAGATCATCGGCCCTGATATGGCGCTGGTCACGCCCGGCATCCGTCCGGCGGGGGCTGAGCCGGGAGACCAGAAGCGCGTCATGACGCCGGGCCTCGCGATCAAGGCGGGCGCAAGCCATCTGGTCGTCGGCAGGCCGATCACCGGCGTAACTGACCGGAAAGCGGCGGCGCTGTCGATTTTGAGCGATATGGCGGGAGGACGATGATGGCCAAGGGTTATTGGATTGCGCGGGTCGATGTGCGCGACGCGGAACGCTACAAAACCTATGTGGCGCTGGCCAAACCGGCGTTTGAGAAGTTTGGCGCAAAGTTTCTGGCGCGCGGCGGCGCTTTTCAAAAATTGGAAGGCCAAGTGCGAGGCCGAAATGTCGTGATTGAGTTTCCCTCGCTGCTGGCCGCTGTGGATTGTTATCACTCGTCTGAGTACCAAATAGCCGCCGCAGTGCGCCACGAGTGCGCCGACGCCGAGATGGTTGTTGTTGAAGGCATATAAATCAACAACTTACGCGGGGTCATCCCTGTGGACTGGACGAATTGTCAATCGTTCTTATGTTGCAATGCAGAATTAACCTGTTAGCCTCACACTGGAAATGCTGCGCTGGCTCGCATTCGGCGCGGCGAACAGACGGGTTGCACTGCATGTTCTATCAGCTTTACGAGCTCAACCACGCCGCCCTGCAGCCGATGCGCGCCTATGCGGATGCGACGAAATTCTTCTATCAGCACCCGCTGAACCCGATGTCGCGCAACGCCTTTGGCCGCTCCATCGCCGCCATGGCCGAGCTGTTCGAGCGCACCACCCGCCAGTATGGCAAGCCTGCGTTCAATCTGCCGGTGACGACGGTGGACTTTAACAAGGTTGATGTGACCGAAAACCGCGTCTGGTCAATGCCCTTCTGCGATCTTATCCATTTTGCCCGCGACCTGCCCAAAGGCCGGCGGCCGGACCCCAAAATACTGATCGTCGCGCCGATGTCCGGCCATTACGCGACTCTTCTGCGCGGCACCGTCGAAGCCTTTCTGCCGCATGCGGAGGTTTACATCACCGACTGGACCGACGCCCGCGCCGTTCCGCTGGCGGAGGGCACATTCGATCTCGATTCCTATATCGACTATCTGATTGAAATATTTCACTTCCTCGGCGAAGACACCCATGTCGTCGCCGTTTGCCAGCCATCGGTTCCGGTGCTCGCCGCAGTCTCGATCATGGAAGCGCGCGGTGACAGGCTTGCGCCTTCGTCAATGACGTTGATGGGCGGGCCGATCGACACACGGAAAAATCCGACTGCCGTCAATATGATGGCGGATAAGAAGGACCTGTCTTGGTTCTCACAGCGTGTCATCATGCCCGTGCCGTTCCCGCATCCCGGCTTCATGCGCCAAGTCTATCCGGGGTTCCTGCAGCTGTCCGGCTTCATGTCGATGAATCTCGACCGCCATGTCGACGCGCACAAAGAGTTTTACCAGCATCTGGTCAAGGATGACGGCGATTCGGCGGAAAAACACCGCGATTTCTATGATGAATATCTCGCGGTGATGGACCTGACGGCAGAGTTTTACCTGCAGACTGTCGACACTGTCTTCATCAGACATTCTCTGCCAAAAGGAACGATGATGCACCGGGACGAGAAGGTCGACCCTTCGAAAATCACCCGCACCTCGCTTATGACGGTCGAAGGCGAGAATGACGATATTTCCGGCCTGGGCCAGACCGAGGCCGCGCATACATTGTGCATCAATATCCCGGCTGAAAACCGTATGCATTACATGCAGCCCAAGGTTGGCCATTACGGCGTCTTCAACGGCTCGCGCTTCCGCGCCGAGATCGCCCCGCGCATCCTCGACTTCGTCAACACCCGCGCCTTGAAGCCCGCCAAACGGGCCCGCGCCTGAGCATTTCCGGTCGGCCAGTCGGCGCTTTTTCGAATAAAAGTCATTGATTTCAACCGCATAGCTTTGCCATGCGGCTGGTAACCATATCTCTGTTTAGTCACGCCTCCGCCGCATTCCTTAATTGACTCTTAACAGCCAAACCAATTAACGTTTCATTAAGTATGTTGCGTTGGCGAGGGTGTTTCATGACAAAGGTTTTGCGCGCTTTTTGCTGCAAGACACTGGCCGCATCAGTATCCGTGCTGGCCTTGACGCAAATCGCCGCAGCCGCGCCGTCGATGGAGATTGGCGGCCTGACCTCACAGCCCATCGGCCACTATGAATTCTGCAAACTCAATCCCGCCGAATGTCTGGTGAAGGCCAATGACCTTGCCCCCTATCATCTGACCCGCGAAAACTGGCGCATGGTGTTCAAGGTCAACCATGCGGTGAATGCCCGCGTGCATCCGGCAACCGATCAGGACATCTATAAGAAGGACGAAGTCTGGGCCTTTCCAGGCAATTATGGCGACTGCGAGGACTATGTGCTGCTCAAACGCCGCGCGCTGATCGACAAAGGCATCGCCCCCGGCAATGTGCTGATCACCGTTGTGCGCAAACCCGACGGCGAGGGCCATGCGGTGCTGACTGTCCGGACTGACCGCGGCGATTTCGTTCTCGACAATCTCAACGAAGATGTCCTGAACTGGGAAGCCACGGAATACCGCTATCTGAAGCGCCAGTCGTCGCAGCATTCCGGCCGCTGGGTCACCATCGAATCGCGTCAGGACATTCTGGTCGGCTCTGTGGACTGACTGAAGTGGCCAGTTCTCTGCCTCAGCTGTTGCGCAAGCTGTGGCCGGGACCCCGAAACGGGGGAGAGAACCAGAGCCTTCAAGAAATAATATCGTTTAATATCAATTATTTAATCGAAAAGCGCAGCACACTTTATCCAATGCCCCGCGCCGTCTGCGATACTTGCCGCGCTGCTCTCATGGGGACCGGGTGTACAACCGGCATTCGGGGGAGCGGGCGGCCTATGGCAGCCGGGTGTGGTTATCCCGGCGGGCAGAGCCCCTTAGCCATGTCCCTCCTGGCCTTCGCGCGCTTTCACCGAAGCGCCCCATGCGCCAGCCCGGGCAAAAAGCCGTTGCAGGGCGCGTGGCGAGCCACGCTCTCAATCAGTTCCAAACGGCAGGACCACGCGCCCTGTGCGTCCCTTGGAATTCAATGGCCAGACGCGAAAGCGGGCGTGGTGACGGTGAAGGCTGCTTCGCATTGCCCTGTCGCCTCGCACTGTCATTTGACGCGAAAGCGCCTGTCAGAAGTTTGCCAAAGGTGGGTCAAAGCGTCTTGGTGTCAAACACCAACAGCGCCACGCCGCCGTCGGCGAAATTGCCGAGATCGCCTGCTGCGGCCTGCCCCTCCGGCGTGCCGAGTCCCGCGCCGATATCCGCCGCCGAATTGAACGTCAGCAGAGCCACCAGATGAAAAGCGCCGCCGCCCGGCCCGCCGACGCCGCCGTCGCTGACTTCATATTTCCGCAGTCCAGGTATTTTCTTGGCGAGTGGAGCATGGGTGGAAAAGTAGTAGGCGTCGAACGCCTTGGTGTCTTTCGGGGTTTTGTAGAGCACAATCAGCTGGGCCACTTGGGTCCTCCTCGCAAAATTCAATCAAGCCGCCCCAATGCGGACGGACTGGCAGTCTGGCGCACATCGGCTCGCGGCGCAACGCGACTTTGGTTCTTGTGTCCAGCTTGCCGCAAGACCCGCTTTTGGATAGGCAGGGCCATGATCCTCGCGCTCGAAACCTCAGCCAGCCTCTGTGGCGTCTGCATTCTTGATGCGGCGTCGGGGCAGGTCGTTGGAGAAATCTTCAATGACATTGGCCGCGGACACGCCGAGCGTTTGATGGACGATGTTGCTGCTGTCCTGAAACAGGCCGGCATCGGGTACGGGCAGCTGACCTCAATCGCCTGCGGCGTCGGCCCCGGCTCCTTCACCGGCATCCGCGTCGGCGTCGCCGCCGCGCGCGGATTCGGGCTGGCGCTGAAAATCCCAGTGCATGGCGTCACAAGCCTTCAGGCCATCGCGTGGCAGGCCGCTGGCAGTAAGGCGATTCTCGTCGTGCAGGACGCAGGCCGGGATGATCTCCATGTGCAGCGCTTCAACGCGCAGGCAATACAACTCGGCGCGCCTGAGCCGATGACTTTGCCGATGCTTCTTCAGGAGCTGCCCGGTGCGCCCCTGTTCGTCTGCGGCTCCGGTGCGCAACTGCTGGCTGGGCAAAGCAACGCTGAAATCTCGCCACATCCCATCATCGCAAACGCCGCCGCCGTCGCCCATGCCTCGCGCGATCCGGCAATGCGCGTCACGCCGAAACCCCTGTATCTGCGCGCGCCGGACGCCAAGCCGCAGGCCGGTTTCGCGATTGCGCGGACGGGTGCCTGATGCGCCTGCCGTTTGAATCTTTCTGGCAGAAACACCATGTGCTCGTGCCGCTGCAATCCGCCCACAGCGTTGCCGTCGCCGCGATCCATATCGAAGGCTTTCACCGCCCTTGGAGCGACGGCGAGTTCCGCGCGCTGCTTTCCCAGGAGAATGTCTTCGGCTTTGTCGCGCTGGTCGAGGGCAGGCCGAAAGCGCCGCCCGCAGGCTTCATCCTGGCACGGCTCGCGGCGGGCGAGGCGGAGATATTGACGGTTGCGGTCGCCAAATCGGTCCGCCGCCACGGCATCGGCCAGCGCCTTGTCGATGAGACCCTGCGCAAGCTGCATGCCGAGCGCGCGCAGAGCCTGTTCCTTGAAGTGGACGGCGGCAATGTTGCGGCGGTGAAGCTCTACAAGCGCGCCGGATTCAAAAAAGTCGGCGAGCGCCCGGCCTACTATGAAGGCCCGGAGGGAAAAACCGCCGCGCTTGTCATGCGGCTCGATCTTGGTTAGTCCAAGTTGAGTGAGTGAGTGGCGGACATGACATCCCATCTTGAGGCGCAGTGCGAGGAAAAAGGCATGCGCATGACCGAGCAGCGCCGGGTGATCGCGCGCGTGCTTGAACATGCCGCCGACCATCCGGACGTTGAGGAACTGCACCGCCACGCCGCCGCCGTCGATGCCGGCATTTCCATTTCGACAGTGTACCGCACGGTGAAGCTGTTTGAGGATCTCGACATCATCGAGCGCCACGATTTCAAGGACGGCCGCTCGCGCTATGAGGCGATGCCGGACGCGCACCATGACCATCTGATCGATCTGAAGTCCGGCAAAGTCATCGAGTTCGCCGACGCGCGCATCGAAAAACTGCAGGAGGAGATCGCCCGCGAATTGGGCTTCAGGCTGGTGGACCACCGGCTGGAACTCTACGCGATCCCCATCAATCCGAAGAAGCCCGGCGGCAAGGCATGACCGGCGCCTTCCGGATCGCCTTCGTCTTCCTCATCTTCGCGCTTCTCACCCTGCCTCTCCTGCCGGTGCAGTATGTGTCGATGAAGCTGGAGCGCTTCGTCCACAAATCGCTGCCGCGCTTTTGGCACCGGGTGATTGCCAAGCTTCTCGGGCTGCGCATTCATGTCATTGGAGAATTGTCGGCGGAGCGCCCGCTGCTGATCGCCGCCAATCACTCCTCATGGGCCGACATCGTCGTGCTCAGCACCATCGCCGAAGTCTCGTTCATCGCCAAATCCGAGGTGAAAACCTGGCCGCTGTTCGGGCTTTTCGCCGTGCTGCAGCGTTCGGTCTTTGTCGAGCGCGAGCGCAAGCAGACAGCGGGCCGTCAGGCGGACACGATCGCTGGCCGCCTTGCACAGGGCGACGCCATGGTGCTTTTCGCAGAGGGCACGACGTCGGACGGCAATCGAGTGCTGCCGTTCAAATCATCGCTGTTCGGGGCGGCGCAATTGGCCCTGCGCGGCACTGAGGCGCATACAGTGCTGATCCAGCCTGTGTCGATTGCCTACACCAAGGTTCACGGCCTGCCGCTCGGACGATATCTGCGACCGGTGACTTCCTGGCCAGGCTCGGTTGGCATCATCGCAAGCCTCCTCGCCATTGTCCGGGAAGGGGCCGTTGATGTGGAAGTGCGCATCGGCGCGCCGGTCGAATTCACCCCGCAGTCGAGCCGCAAGTCAGTTGCCGCCGATATGGAGCGCCAAGTGCGCGCCATGATGCAGACCTCGCTGCTGGGGCGTCAGATCGAACCGGTTGTTTTCAATGACACGGAAACGGTCTAAGAGGCCGCGCATGGAACAAAACGCCGCCCCCGCCACTGAGCCTGCCGCAAGCCGCAAAGTCTTCATCAAGACCTATGGCTGCCAGATGAATGTCTATGATTCGCAGCGCATGACCGATCAGCTTACCGCCGAAGGCTATGCCGGGACGGAGGTTCTGGAAGAAGCCGACCTCGTCCTCATCAACACCTGCCACATCCGCGAAAAGGCCGCCGAGAAAGTCTATTCCGAACTTGGCCGCATCCGCGAGATCAAAAAGGCGAAGAAGCTCGAAGGCCGCGACATGCTGCTCGGCGTCACCGGCTGCGTCGCGCAGGCGGAGGGAACTGAGATTCTACGCCGCGAGAAAGCCGTCGACATGGTGATCGGCCCGCAGACCTATCACCGCCTGCCGTCGATCCTGCGCCGGGTGGAGCAAGGCGAGCGGGTCATCGACAATGACCATGCCGTTGAAGACAAGTTCGACCACCTCGTCAACCCGGACAGGAAAGCTGTGCAGGCGCGCGGCGTCACGGCTTTCGTCACCATTCAGGAAGGCTGCGACAAATTCTGCTCGTTCTGCGTGGTGCCCTATACGCGCGGCGCGGAAGTCTCGCGGCCTGTGGCGCAGGTTCTGGCCGAAGTCACGCGCCTCGCCTTGATGGGCGTGCGCGAGGTGACGCTGCTTGGACAGAATGTCAATGCATGGCGCGGCAAGGCGGAAGACGGCTCGGACTGGAGCTTTGCACAGCTCCTGAACCGGCTCTCGGAAGTGCCCGGCATGGCCCGCCTGCGCTATACGACTTCGCATCCGCGCGACATGGATGATGAGCTGATCGCGGCGCACCGCGACAACCCGGCTGTCATGCCCTTCCTGCATCTGCCGGTGCAGTCCGGTTCCGACCGCATCTTGAAAGCCATGAACCGCCGCCACACGGCGCAGGATTACCTCAATCTCATAGACCGCATCCGCGCCGCCCGCCCCGACATTGCCATGTCAGGCGACTTCATTGTGGGCTATCCGGGCGAGACCGATGAAGATCACGAATCGACCATGGAACTTGTCCGGAGTGTGGGTTTCGCCCAGACCTATTCGTTCAAATATTCCCCACGCCCGGGAACTCCGGCTGCGACGGAGGAGGATCAGATTCCTGAAAGCGTCAAGGATGCGCGGCTCGACGCCTTGAAAAAGCTGCTTTCTGAGCAGCAGAAATCGTTCGTGGACAGCTTTGTTGGAAAACAAATGGCGGTACTGGTTGAAAAACCCGGGCGCAAGCCCGGTCAGAAAATTTCAAAATCTCCCTGGCTTCAGCCGGTGATTTTAGATGAAAATGACTGCGAAATCGGTGACATTGTCAATGTGCGAATCACCCGCTCCGGCCAGAACAGCCTGTTCGGCGAGCTTATTTGAAACAAGAGAAGGAGACGCGTTTGACCGGAACTGTGAAGCTTGCATCCAAGGCGACACCCACAAACGCGGCCCAGATAATCCTGACCTTCGACAATAACCGGCACGCTGGCGCGCTGTTCGGTCAGTTTGAAGAAAATCTGAAACGAATCGAGA
The DNA here is from genome assembly GCA_031373225.1 of Phyllobacteriaceae bacterium. Lineage (GTDB taxonomy): Bacteria > Pseudomonadota > Alphaproteobacteria > Rhizobiales > Rhizobiaceae > JANOYJ01. The sequence goes on from JANMMM010000119.1 coordinate 7,941, forward strand.
CGAAGCTCGGCGTCGACATCCGCTCCAAGGGCAACCAGCTGACCGTCAGTGGCGAACCGTCCTCGACGGAAAAGGCCCGGCGCGCGCTCGATTCGCTCTATGCCATGGCGGTGGCCGGCCACGCCATTGCGGGTTCCGATGTCGATGGCGCGGTGCGCATGGCGACAGCCTCGTTCGACCAGCCGTCGCTGCCGACAATGGAGACCAAGTCCCGCATGTCGCTGAGCCAGATCACCACCCGCAAGCGCACCATCCACGCCCGCACGCCGACACAGAATGTCTATATGCGCGCTTTGGACAAGGCCGAGCTGGTCATGGGCGTCGGGCCCGCAGGCACCGGCAAGACCTATTTGGCCGTCGCCCACGCCGCCATGCTTCTGGAGCGCGGCGCGGTCGAGCGCATCATCCTGTCGCGTCCGGCCGTGGAGGCGGGCGAGCGGCTCGGCTTCCTGCCCGGCGACATGAAAGAGAAGGTCGACCCCTATCTGCGGCCGCTCTACGACGCACTCTATGATCTGCTGCCGCCGGCCAAGGTCGAGCGCGACCTGGAGACCGGCGCCATCGAGATCGCGCCGCTCGCCTTCATGCGTGGGCGCACGCTGGCCAACGCGTTCGTGATCCTGGACGAGGCCCAGAACACGTCCTCGATGCAGATGAAGATGTTCCTGACCCGGCTCGGCGAGAACTCCAAGATGGTGGTGACCGGCGATCCCACCCAGATCGACTTGCCGCCGGGCGTGCGCTCGGGGCTCGACGAGGCCGCATCGCTGCTGGTGGGTGTGCCCGGCATCGACATCGTGCGCTTCGCCAATGCCGACATCGTGCGGCGCGATCTGGTCGCCCGCGTGGTCGAGGCCTACGACCG
>JANMMM010000135.1:0-1938 GCA_031373225.1 Phyllobacteriaceae bacterium
GAATCGGCGGACGGGTTCGGCATGGACGTGTAGACAAGATGCTGAACACCCGCCTCCTTCGCCGCCGAGACAGCCTTCAGGTGCTGCTCCATGCGGCGGCCCGGACGGTCCACCGCGTCGGTGGAAATGAGCAGCAGGCGTTTGGCCCCAGCGAAAGACTTGGCGAGATCGGCGCTGTCAAAATCGGCGGCGCGCACCTGCACGCCCTGTTTGGCGAGATCGGCAAGGCCCTCCGGATTGCGCGTGGCGGCGATGATCTGTCCGGCGGGGACTTTGTATGTGCCGATGAGGTGGGCGATGACCGCGCGACCGAGATGGCCGGATGCGCCGGTGACGAGGATTGTGTCCTTGGTCGGAGTGCTCATGTGAAACGTCCTTAAATTGATTCTTGATATGACTTTGAAAGTCGGTTACTATATGGAACCAAACAAGGCCCGCCGCAAGACGGGAGAAATGCAATACCGGGTTACCCGCTGGTAACCGCCCTGGAGCTGAAGATGACGCTGCACAAACAGGACACCGAGCTCTCCGAACGCTGCCCGATCCGCGATGTGCTCGACCGGCTCGGCGACCGCTGGACGCTCTTGGTGCTGATGGAATTACAGCAAGGCACGCTGCGCTTCAGCGTCCTGAAAAAGCGGATTGAGGACATTTCCCAGCGCATGCTGGCGCAGACATTGCGGCAGCTGGAGAGGGACGGGCTGGTGAGCAGGAAGGTGTATCCCACCATTCCGCCCAAGGTCGAATATGCGCTGACCGATCTTGGCCGCTCGATTTTGAAACCTGTCGGGCAGCTGATCGAATGGGCGGGCGACAACCATCACGCGGTGCGGGACGCAAGGGCGCGGTATGTGGCGCCGGCCGCCCAGGCGGCGTTTTAGGCCGGCTTTATCCGCACCCCCGTCTTGTCCGCAAACGCCGCCAGCCGCTCCCTAGCCGCTGGCTGCGTGTTGACTACGCCCGCCACCACGGCTTCCGCATAGGCGGCGTCGAAGGTGGACATGTTCTGCATGTGGCTGACGGCGGAGCAGATGGCAAAGTTGGTCAGCGGCAGGTTGGCCGCCGCGCGCCGTGCCAGTTCCAGCGCCTTGTCGAAGCATGAGCCGTCCACCAGATATTGCGCGAGGCCGACGTCAACCGCCTCCTGGCCCTTGTAGATGCGCCCCGTCAGCATCATGTCGATCATGCGCGCCTTGCCAACCAAATCCGCCACGCGGATCGTCGCGCCGCCGCCGGTGAACAGGCCTCGCTGGCCTTCGGGCAATGCGAAATAGGCAGTCTGATCGGCGACACGGATATGGGCGGCGGACGCCAGCTCCAGCCCGCCGCCGACCACCGCGCCTTGCAGCGCCGCAATGATTGGCACGCCGCCATATTCCATCTTGTTGAACGCCTCATGCCAGCGCAGGCAGATGTGCATGAATTCCGCCGGGCTGCGGTCCTGTTTTTGATGCTCGACAAGGTCAAGCCCGGCGCAGAAATGATCGCCCTTGGCCGCCAGCACCACGGCGCGCACGCCGGATTGCGGGATCGCGGAAAACAGCGTTACCAATTCTTCAATCGTCTGGGCGTTCAGCGCGTTGCGCTTTTCGGGCCGGTTGAGCGTTGCGACCAGAACGCCGTCCTCATGCAGGTCGAGCGTCAGATTTTCGATGCCGAGTTTCGTCACGTCTTTCATGGATGTCTTCCTGCGAATGTTTTGCGACGTTGAATTTGAATAGTCACCTACCCTCGGCGCTGCCCCTCATCCGGCCCTTCGGGCCACCTTCTCCCCGCAAGTGGCGGGGAGAAGGGGATAACCGCCTGCGCTGCCACTTCCCTTCTCCCCGTTCTCACGGGGAGAAGGTGGTCCGAAGGACCGGATGAGCAACCATGAGAGAAGTCAACTGGGGCAAGGTATGCCCTGCCTGTTTTCCCACGGCGTTTTGCGTGCGAAGG
>JANMMM010000066.1:0-13570 GCA_031373225.1 Phyllobacteriaceae bacterium
CAAGAAGGGCGTGATGGTGGTGGCGCAGGTGATGACCGTGACACTGTCAACCGACCACCGCGCGGTGGACGGGGCGCTGGGGGCGGAGCTGCTCGGGGCGTTCAAGCGGTATGTGGAGAACCCGATGAGCATGCTGGTGTAGTCTGCTGCGGGGGATGCAAAGTTGACGAATGCACGCCATATTAAGCGTCGAGGGACGCCATTGGAGTTGAAAGATGCCTGAGCCCAAAGACATGATAGTGCCGATGATCCGAGAAATGCGAAAAGCAATGGATGAGCGTTTCGATGAAGTTGACGTGCAGTTTAAAGGCGTCAATCAGCGACTTGAGAAGATTGACTCAACTCAGAAAAGCTTTCGCCAAGCGCTGACGGCGGACACGATGATGTCAAAGTTTATTACAGGGGATTTTGAGGAGCGTATCGAGGCGCTAGAGAAGAAAATGGATGATCTGCTCAGGGTGCCCAGGTCTTGAGGGCGGATCCGCTCAAATGACGCCCAGCGCGCCGCTCACCCGCCCGAATGGCCAGAGCACGGCGACAAATGCGCCGCCGCCGCTCACATATTTAATGGATTTCATCGGCTGGCCGTTCATGAGGTTGACCACGGCAAGTCCAATTGAAACTGCGGTGATGCCAAAGACTCCCGCAGTCATGGCAGGGCTGAGACCGAGGCTGGCAGCGGCGGAGGTGAGCAGGGTGAAGGGGTCCATTTGGGCCTCGAAGGGTTCATGTTTTGCCGCATATTGCCAGATGTGCATAAAAAATGAGTTGCGCTGGCTCCAGCCTTTCCCCTTGCGGGGAAGGTGGCGGCGAAGCCGACGGATGGGGGTGGTGAGGAAGATGCTCAGCCTGCGGGATGGTCAATGATGACATGGAACCGTGAATCTGCTCTTCCGCCAACCGGGCCGGCTGCGAGAAATGCTCCCGTGCTCCGACACAATCAGACGGACGCGGAGAAAATGCTTTGGAAAATGCTTCGCCAAGAAGTGGCGCTACCCTCTGGCACACATTTCCGCAGGCAGATGGCGATTGGTCCTTATGTGGTGGACTTTGTGTGTTTAGGCGGCCGGCTGGTGGTCGAGGTGGACGGGCCGGTTCATGCTGGTGGAAGTCAAACTGCTTACGACGCCATTCGCGACTCCTTTCTCCGGGAGCAGGGATTTCGCGTCCTGCGGTTTCGCAATGAGGACGTTTTAATGCGGCGGGCCGAAGTGGTTTTTTCTGTGAGCGCAGCGCTTGCGGCGACCACCCCCACCCCTGGCCCCTCCCCGCAAGGGGGAGGGGAACGCTTATGACCATGAAAACCATCCTCGCCTTCGGCGACTCCCTCACCTGGGGCTACGAGGCCGTCACCGGCCGCCGTCACGCCTTCGAAAACCGCTGGCCAAATGCGCTTGCCGCCAAGCTCGACACAAATGTGCGGATGATCGCCGAGGGGCTGAACGGGCGCACGACAATTCATGACGACAATCTGGTGGATGAGAACCGCAATGGCGCCAAGGCGCTGCCGATGCTGCTCTCCTCGCATCAGTCGCTCGACCTCGTCATCATTATGCTCGGCTCCAACGACATGAAACACCCCTGGTGGTCGCGCGCTTCGGATGCGCGGCGGGGGATGCAGCGGCTGGTGGAGATCACTCAGCGCTTCCAATGGGGCGTGGACATAAACGCGCCGAAACTCCTCCTCATGGCCCCGCCGCCTTTGGTGCGCACTCAATTGTCGGACTTCGACAAAATGTTCGGCCACGCCATCAAAGAAAGCCAGTTTTTCGGCAAGGAATACAGGAACTTGGCGGAGCTTTTCAATCTGCCGTTCTTTGATGCCGGGTCTGTCATCGAGAGCGACACGAACGACGGCGTGCACCTTTCCAAGGAAAATTCCCGCAAACTTGGCGAGGCCTTGGCCCCGCTTGTTTCTTCACTGCTCGGTTGAGCGAACCAGAAAGGCCGGACATGGCGAACTCCTATGACGTGATTATCATCGGCTCCGGCCCCGGCGGCTATGTGACGGCGATCCGCTCGGCACAATTGGGCCTGAAGACCGCCATTGTCGAGCGCGAGCATCTGGGCGGCATCTGCCTCAACTGGGGCTGCATCCCGACCAAGGCGCTCTTACGCTCGGCCGAAATCCTGCATTTCGCCGAACACGCCAAGGATTATGGACTGAAGCTTGAAGGCACAATCACCGCGGACATCGCCGCCGTCGTCGCCCGCTCGCGCGGCGTCTCGGCGCGGCTTAACGGCGGCATCGGCTACCTGATGAAGAAGAACAAGGTTGATGTGATCTGGGGCGAGGCCAAGCTCACCAAGTCCAACGAAATCAGCGTCAGCCCGACCAAAAAGGCGCCGATGCTTCCGCAGATTCCGGCGCCGAAAGGCACGCTGGGCGAAGGGACCTACACAGCCAAACACATCATCCTCGCCACCGGCGCCCGCCCGCGTTCGCTGCCGGGCATCGAGCCGGACGGCAGGCTGATCTGGACTTATTTCGAAGCAATGGTGCCGCAGGCCAAGCCGAAATCGATGCTGGTCATGGGCTCCGGCGCCATCGGCATTGAGTTTGCTAGTTTTTACAATGCGATGGGCGTCGATGTGACCGTTGTGGAGCTTCTGCCGAATGTCATGCCGGTGGAGGACGTGGAAATCTCCTTGTTTGCAAGGAAAATGCTGGAGAAGTCCGGCCTCAAGATCATCACGGACGCCAAGGTGACGAAAGTGGTCAAAGGCGCCGACTCGGTCACGGCAAGTGTGGAAACGAAGGACGGCAAGGTCAGCGAAATCACCGCAGACCGGTTAATCTCTGCCGTCGGCGTGCAGGGCAATATCGAGAATCTCGGCCTTGAAACTCTGGGTATCAAGACCGACCGCGGCTGCGTCGTCATTGACGGCTATGGCCGCACCAATGTTCCCGGCGTCTACGCCATCGGCGACGTCGCCGGCCCGCCGATGCTGGCGCACAAGGCCGAGCATGAAGGCGTAATCTGCGTCGAGAAAATCGCAGGCGTGCCGAATGTGCATCCGATGAACAAGCTGATGATCCCCGGCTGCACCTACTGCGCCCCGCAGGTCGCCTCAGTCGGCCTCACCGAGGCCAAGGCCAAGGAAGCCGGACACGACATTCGCGTCGGACGGTTCCAGTTCCAGGCCAACGGCAAGGCCATCGCGCTTGGCGAGGATCAGGGCCTTGTCAAAACCATCTTCGACAAGAAGACCGGCCAATTGCTCGGCGCGCACATGGTGGGGACGGAAGTCACAGAGCTGATCCAGGGCTTTGTCGTGGCCATGAATCTTGAAACCACCGAAGAAGAGCTGATGCACACGATCTTCCCGCATCCGACGCTGTCGGAAATGATGAAGGAGAGCGTGCTGGATGCTTATGGCAAAGTGCTGAACGCGTAAGCTGGTTGCTTTTCATGGACGAAAGCGGCCACGACCACAAGAACATGCCCTTTGAGGTTCGTGGCGGAGTCGCGCTGTCGACATCGAAATTGTGGAGTTTCATTCAAGGTTGGCGGCGCTTGGAGCAGGAGTGCTTTGGAACAGTCCTCGCTGCATATGGCAAGGAAGCCAAAGGGCACAAGCTGCTCGACAAGGACAGATTCAAGTGGGCGGCACAGCGCAGCCGAATGGAAGACGGTGAACGGCGCAAACTTGCGCGTTCATTTCTTGAGCGTGGGTTGGCAAAGTTGCCCCAGACTTCGGAGACGTTCTGTGCCTATGGGCAGGCCTCGCTTGAAATGGCCCGTGGAATATTTGATCTCCTGTCAGGTCACGACGCAAAAGTCTTTGCTTCGTTGATTCCGAGAGGTGTGAGACCCCCGCTCGAGTTTGCGAGTGAAGACCTATTGAGAAAGGATCATGTTTTCCTTTTGGAACGGTTCTATTATTTTCTTGATGCTGCCAAGTCTCACGGCATATTGGTGATGGACGAAACGGAGAAAGCGAGCGACGCACGGTTCGTCAAACGATTGGAAGGGTATTTTGAGAGAACGGCTACTGGGCGAAATCGCGCCGCGTGGATTGTTCCATCGCCTTTGTTTGTTGCATCTGACATGAGCTATGCGATCCAGGCAGCGGACGTTTGTCTGTATTGCATCAATTGGGGTTATAGGTTGACGACTTGGGGAGCGCACGAGGCGCGCGCTGAATTGGCAGAAGAATTCGGCCCTAAAATCAGCCGTCTGAGATGGCGTGGAAAGGGAAGCCGAGGTGGCGAGTCCTTTGACTCTGACGGGATTGTATTGGTTCGAGATCCATATGAATCGCGAACATAAAAAAGGAGGTAATGCTCTTGCCATCCTCCCTTGCGGGCTTACAGCCAGACCGAACCTCCGCAATCCTTTTATTGGCCTGCGCGTGATTTGTCAATGAAAAACAGAGAAAAAGCACCCTGGACGCTTTTGGGAAAGTGCTCAAAGAGTGATATGATCACCGTCTAAGAACTCAAACGGAGCATCGTCATGGACACCAAATCGCTTCTGATCTTTCTTGCCATCGGCCTTGTCGCCGGGTTCCTCGCCAGCTTCATCGTGGGCGGAGGCGGCATGATCCGCTATCTCATCACGGGGGTTGTCGGCGCTTTTGTCGGCGGCTTCCTGTTTCAGTCGCTGGGCATCAGCATCGGCGGCAGCCCGCTGGTCAACCAGATTGTGACTTCAACCGCCGGCGCAATTGTCGTCGTGCTGCTGGCCAGACTGATCGCGTGAGGGAAAAATGATGAACGAGCAAATGGGAATTATGTCGATGCCGGGCGTTGGCTTCCTCGGCCTACTCATCATCGGCTTCCTCGCCGGCTGGCTCGCCGAGAGGGCGATGAACAAGCATCACGGGCTGTTGACCAACATACTGGTCGGCGTCGCCGGGTCCTTCGTGGGCGGCGGCCTGGCAAGCCTGCTGGGCATCGCCTTCTACGGCTTCGTCGGCAATCTCATCGTGGCAACGGCGGGCGCTGTGCTGATCCTCTGGTTTTTCGGCCGCCGCGAGCAGGGAACACGTTGAAGCATGGTCACAGTTCTCGACAACACACTTATCAAGCCGCGCCATCCTGAGAAGGCGCACAGGCCCGATACCGAAATCCTGCGCAAGCCGGACTGGATACGGGTGAAGGCGCCAGTGTCGAAAGGCTATCAGGAGACGCGCGAGATCGTGCGCTCCAACAAGCTGGTGACGGTCTGCGAAGAGGCGGGCTGTCCGAACATCGGCGAATGCTGGGAAAAGAAGCACGCCACCTTCATGATCCTCGGGCAAATCTGCACCCGCGCCTGCGCCTTCTGCAATGTCGCGACGGGCATTCCGACGGCGGTGGACAAGGATGAACCGGAAAATGTCGCCAAGGCTGTGAAACAGATGGGTCTGACCCATGTGGTCATCACCTCCGTTGACCGCGACGATCTTGACGATGGCGGCGCGCGGCATTTCGCAGATGTGATCCACGCCATCCGCCGCGCCACGCCCTTGACGACGATTGAGATTCTAACTCCGGATTTCCTAAGGAAAGAAGGGGCTTTGGAAGTGGTCGTTGCGGCAAGACCGGACGTCTTCAACCACAATCTCGAAACCGTGCCGTCGAACTATTTGAAAGTCCGCCCCGGCGCCCGCTATTTTCATTCCATACGGCTTTTGCAGCGGGTCAAAGAGCTTGATCCAACGATCTTCACAAAATCAGGCATCATGGTCGGATTGGGCGAGGAGCGTAACGAAGTCTTGGCGCTGATGGATGACCTGCGCTCCGCCGACGTGGATTTCATGACCATCGGCCAATATCTCCAGCCGAGCCGCAAGCATCATCCGGTCATCCGCTTTGTGACGCCGGAAGAGTTCGAATCCTTCGCCACGATCGGCCATTCCAAGGGCTTTCACCTCGTCGCCTCCAGCCCGCTCACCCGCTCCTCGCACCATGCGGGCGATGATTTCGCCAAGCTGAAGGCGGCGCGCGAAAAATCCGTGCGGGCCTGAAATTCCGAGTTTCGAAACCACTAGACCCGTTCGGCACAGTGCGGAAAACATGTTCGCGCTGGTGGCGGATGTGGAGAAATATCCGCTGTTTGTGCCCATGTGCGAAAGCTTGGCAATCAAGTCGCGCCGCGAGCGCGAAGGCAGGGAGCTTCTGGTCGCGGACATGAGCGTCGGTTACAAGCTGATCCGCGAGCATTTCACAAGCCAGGTGCTGCTGGACCGCGCGGCGCTTGTCATTGAGACTAAGTATATTAACGGCCCATTCAAATATCTCAATAACCGGTGGAGTTTCACGGAAACCGGACGGAACGACTGCGATGTGCATTTCTTCATCGATTATGAATTCAAAAGCCTCATGCTTGGCATGTTGATGGGCTCGATGTTCGACATCGCGTTCCACAGGTTCACGGCGGCTTTCGAGGCGCGGGCGGAAACGGTTTACGGCGGCGGTCCGGTTTGAGAGGCACCTGCCGCAGAAATTGAATGTTGAGCATTTCCGGCTAGGTTTTCGGCGTTAAGCTGGAGGCGAATTGTGACGGACATGACCAGCCACGGAAGTTGCATCCAGCAGCGTTTGGAGTTCGGCCCTGAAACAGGAGACGGACGATGAAGAGGAATCGGTTTACTGAAGAGCAGGCCATTGCTGTTCTGAAGGAGCACGAAGCCGGGATGAAGACGGGCGATCTGGCCCGCAAGCACGGCATTTCGGAAGCCGCGTTTTATAATTGGAAGACCAGGTTTGGCGGCATGGATGGTGAGGCATGAGCCCGCCATTGGTTCAAGGGCCATGCCGAGCGAAGCGAAGCGCCTGCGGGCACTGGAAGAAGAGAACGGCAAGCTGAAGCGGTTATTGGCCGACACGATGCTGGACATTGCGGCGCTGAAGGATCTTCTGTCAAAAAAATGGTAGGGCCACCATTGCAATCTTGGCGCCATGCGAGAGGCTGCCGCACATCTGAAAGGAGAGTTCCAGATGAGCGAGCGCCGGGCTTGCAGACTGATCAAGTCGGATCGTCAGATGGTGCGCTACCGCTCCACGAGGCCACCGGAGACCGCGTTGCGGACGCGGCTGCGCGAGCTTGCAAATGAGCGGCGCAGCGTCGGCCACAGGAGATTGTTCATCATGCTCAGACGTGAGGGCGAAGCATCGGGGGATGAACCGCATTTACCGGCTGTACCGGGAGGAAGGGCTGGCTGTGCGCAGGCGAAAGGGGCGCAAACGCGCCGTTGGCACTCGTGCGCCCATTCTTGTTGAGGCAAGGACGAATGCGCGATGGTCACTGGATTTTGTGCACGATCCGATGGCCAGTGGCCGCAGGTTCCGCGACTTGAACATCCTGGATGACGTCACCCATGAGTGCCTTGGCGCCATCCCTGACACCTCGATCTCTGGCCAGAGGTTGGCGCGGGAGCTTGGCGCCGTCATGCAGCGCAGAGGAAAGCCAGGCATGATTGTCAGCGACAATGGACCCTAACTGACCTGCCGCGCAATCTTCCCCTTTGCCGGGGAGCACAAGATACACTGGCACTACACGGAGCCCGGAAAGCCGCAGCAGAACGGCTTTGTCGATCTTTCAACAGGCTCAAGATGAGGGCTTCAGCGGCAAGATGCGCGATGAACTCCAGAACGAGACACTGTTCTTCAGCCTTGCCCACGCAAGAACGGTCATCGCCGCATGGGTGGAGGATTACAACAAGACGCGGCCGCACTCGTCACTCGCCTATCAGACGCCGGCGGCACACGCCGAAAAATTCGCCGCAACGGGCTGCCATGCTCCGCCCCTCTGCGGCTCCGCACGCCAGCCCGTTGCATACACCGCCCAACCGGGCACACAAACGCCGCAGACTCTAAAAGCTGCGGGATGAAATTTCCGTGGCAGATCAGGCTTCATACGACTTGTTGGCCATCGACGCCTTTTCGTCAGATGCCGTTCCAGTGCATCTCATGACTCGCGAGGCGATTGACTTGAATCATGACCGAGGGGCTCTTGTTGATGCACATCTCCAATACACACTTAAAATTGTCACGCGTGGTTGCCGCCATTGCGAAATCGCTGGGCTTGTCTTTACTCATTGGTAAGTTTACGCCAAAGGCGAGTTTGGAAGCGCTTACCCTTGAGACACCAAGTGCCGTCGCAGTGCTCGCGCGCACCACGGCGCGTTTGGGCAATTGCTTGATGATCGCCGTTGGGAAAAAGTTGACCCGAATGGCGTGCAGCCATTGACTGATGGACACTCGAATGTATTGGCGGCAATTGTGCGAAATTATTCCCGTTGACCGCGCGCCAACAGCAGCTCCCGCGCCAAGCCTAACGCGGCGCGCACCGTTTGACTTCGAATCTCTGCGCGGCCGAAGTCGTCAAATCTGCATTCCAGATGGGCGCTTGCGATGACTGAAGAACAAACGGCTAAGTGAACCAACCCGACCGGCTTGTCCCTCGTGCCGCCACCCGGACCGGCAATGCCGGTGACCGCTATGGCAAACCCTGCCACAGAGCGTGACATGGCACCCTGCGCCATTTCCAGCGAGGTTTCTTTCGAGACCGCGCCAAAGCGCTCAAGGGTGCGCGCACTGACGCCAAGCAGTTCCTGTTTCGACTGGTCTGAATAAGTCACAAATCCGCGCTCAAACACATCGGAGGCACCAACCACTTCTGTGAAGCATGCACATAGCAGGCCGCCGGTGCAAGATTCGGCAACCGAAAGCGTCAGGTGCGACTTCCGGCAGAGATTAAGAACCGCAGCCGCTTCATCCACAAGTCCTGACGGGAACGGACTCAATTCAGTCCGCCCGGATAGACAACACTTGCAGTGGCAATTGCAGCAATGCCCTCGCTGCGTCCGATGAATCCAAGCTTTTCGTTTGTAGTGGCCTTGATGGAGATGCGCTCCTTGGAGATCTGCAGCATGGATGCGACGGCAGTCACCATCGCTTCACGGTTCGGCGTGATCTTCGGGGATTCGCAGATCAGCGTGACGTCGGCATTGGCGATGCGTCCGCCCGCTGCCCGAACAATGGAAGCTGCGTGCTCGACGAACATCCGTGACGACGCGCCGCGCCATTGCGGATCACTCGGCGGAAAATGGGTGCCAATATCACCAGCGCCACGGGTCGCAAGCAAGGCGTCTGTCAAGGCATGTAGCCCGACATCGGCATCAGAATGGCCAGAGAGCTTGGCATGATGCGGTATGTTCACCCCGCAGAGCATGACATAGTCCCCTGGCTCGAAAGCATGCACGTCATATCCGTTGCCAACGCGCACGTCAGGAAACATCGCAGCCCCGCTGAGTTTTTGATCCGCCATTTCAATGTCATGCTTCCATGTGAGTTTGATATTGGTGGGCGAGCCGTCCGAGACACGGACTTTAAGACCCGCATACTCAGCTATTGATGCGTCGTCAGTGAATTCATGCTCAGAGTGATCACGCGCTCTTTCATGTGCACGCAATATAGGGATGAAGGGAAACGCCTGCGGTGTCTGTGCGGCGAAAAGGCCTGCCCGCGAAACCGTTTCTGACACAAAGCCTCGTTGATCTTTCCGCTTAATAGTTTCGGCGATGGGAAGGACTGGCACGACACCCGTATCCGCAGAAAGAAACTCAGCGAGCTTGCTGACCAATTCCTTGTCAACAAACGGTCGCACGGCATCATGTATCATAACATATTCAGGTGGGCTCTGCGCCAACGCTTGCAGGCCGAGCAGCGTCGAGGACTGTCGTGAAGCCCCGCCAAAAACATGGCGCACGCGCTTTTCAAGGCCGGAAACAGATTGATTGAAGAGGCCGACATCATCCGGGTGGATAACTGTGACGATTTCCCCGATTGCCGCATTGTCAAGCAGCGCAATCAACGTTTGGCGCAACACCGGCCTGCCACCGATCAAACGATATTGTTTGGGGCCCTCATGCGGCGACCCCGCGCGCTCGCCTCTGCCAGCGGCAACCAGCACAACAGCAATGTCGCTTTTTGTTTTGGAACCAGCCAAGGATTAACTCGCATGTTGATTTTCTGCGTTGTGATAGATCAGCGCGGCGAAAAAGGCCAAAGCGAATTATCGGATACCAGAAATATGTTGAGGTGTTCGCACTTGCGAGACAGTTGCGTTCTGACTATGAATTAGGCGAAAAACTGAGTGCACAAGTATTAGTCATGATCGATAACGCTCGGATATCAAGCAGCTTCGTAGGGAGCGCGCTTCATTCGCGATTGGCTTCGCCGCTGCGCATAGGCGCTGTTGAACTGCCCAACCGTGTTTTTCTCGCGCCTATGTCGGGTGTGACGGATATTGTTTTCCGTCGGCTTGCCGAGAGGGCAGGCGCGGGGTTGGTGATTTCGGAAATGGTTGCGAGCGCGGAACTGTGCAAGCAGAGCGCCGAATCGCAGAAGCGCGCCATGGGTGCCGATCTTCGTCTGCATGCGGTGCAGCTGGCAGGCCGCGAGGCGCATTGGATGGGCGAGGCGGCCAAACGGGTTGCTGATTTGGGCGCGGATCTGATTGACATCAACATGGGCTGTCCCGCCAAGAAAGTGACCGGCGGCGTTTCCGGATCGGCACTGATGCGCAATCTGGATCATGCGTTGACATTGGTGGAGGCGACAGTCCGCGCCGTCGATGTTCCTGTGACACTGAAAATGCGGCTTGGCTGGGACGACTCAACAGTCAATGCGCCAGAACTTGCGGCCCGCGCCGAAAGCGCGGGCGTGCAAATGATCACAGTCCATGGCCGCACACGCTGTCAGTTTTATGATGGTGCGGCAGACTGGGCGGCGGTTCAGGCTGTCAAAGAGCGCATTTCTGTGCCGCTTGTAGTCAATGGCGATATATGCGGCGCTGAAGACGCGGTGCGCGCGCTGGAGGCATCATGCGCTGACGCAGTGATGCTTGGTAGGGGTTCCTACGGCAGGCCTTGGCTGGCGGGCGCGATAGCTTCAGAGGCTGCCGGGAGAATCACGGGAAAACCCTCGTCATTCGCTGAAACAGCCGATTATGTTGCCGCCCATTACGAGGCCATTCTTGGACTCTATGGAGCCAGCACGGGCATGCGTCATGCGCGCAAGCATCTGGGCTGGTATGTTGATTTGCTCCCCGCTAAAGTTTCTACAGAGTTGCGGACACAGCTCATGACGCAATGCAGCCCGGCACTGGTTCTCGCGCTGATCAAGCGCGTATTTCTTTGCTCTGAGACTGAACGAGACGTAGAAAGCTTGGCGGCATGACGCCGATCCGCCCAGCGCCCACGGACTTGGCTACCGTCGCGCTGAGCAGCATCCGCCACGCTGTCATTCTCGTCGGTGCGGACGGGCTTGTGATATTTGCCAATTCCGACGCCGAGGCGTTCTTCTCAATGAGCAGCGCCACGCTGCGCCGCACCCGCCTGCAGGACCTTGTGCCATTCGGCAGCCCGCTCATGGCGCTGGTTAACCATGTGCGCGAAACGATGATGCCGGTCAATGAGTACCGGGTGGATATCTCTTCGCCGCGCTTCGGAAATGACCTGATTGTCGATCTTTACGTGTCGCCCTGTCCGGAACTTGAAAGCGTGGTATCGGTGATGTTTCAAGAGCGGTCGATGGCCGACAAGATGGACCGGCAGATGATTCATCAGGGCGCTGCCCGCTCCGTCACCGGGCTTGCCTCAATGCTGGCGCATGAGATCAAGAATCCTCTGTCGGGCATACGCGGCGCGGCGCAGCTCTTGGAGAGCGTCGTCAGCGACAGCGACCGCGAGCTGACGCGGCTCATCACCGACGAGACTGACCGGATTGTTTCGCTGGTGGACCGGATGGAAGTGTTTTCTGACGAGCGGCCGATTTCGCGCCAGCCGGTAAATATTCATGTGGTTCTCGACCATGTGAAATCCATCGCCCGCAACGGCTTTGCCAGCCATGTCAAGTTCGCGGAAGACTATGACCCTTCGCTTCCGCCCGTATTCGCCAACCGCGACCAGCTGGTGCAGGTGTTCCTCAATCTAGTGAAAAACGCCGCAGAATCCATCGGAGCAGGCGAGCCGGGCGAGATCACGCTGACTACGGCATTTCGCCCCGGCATCAGGCTGTCGGTTCCGGGCATCCGCGACCGCGTATCGCTGCCGCTGGAGTTCTGCGTGCATGACACGGGCGGCGGCGTGCCGCCGGACCTTTTGCCGCTGCTGTTCGATCCCTTTATCACCACCAAGCAGAACGGCTCCGGCCTCGGACTGGCGCTTGTGGCGAAAATCGTCCGCGACCATGGCGGCGTGGTGGAATGCGACTCGCAGCCGCGCCGCACCACGTTCCGCATCATGCTGCCCGCCTATAAAGGCAGCGAACAGGCCGATGAAAGCGTGGCTTATTTTGAAGGGCGGGACCGATGAGCAAGGGAATGATTTTGGTCGCCGACGACGATTCCGCGATAAGAACCGTGCTCAATCAGGCGCTGTCGCGGGCGGGCTATGAGGTGCGCGTCACGTCCAATGCTGCCACGCTGTGGCGCTGGGTGTCCGCAGGAGAAGGCGATCTGGTGATTTCCGACGTTGTGATGCCGGACGAGAACGCCT
Organism: Phyllobacteriaceae bacterium; assembly: GCA_031373225.1. Classification (GTDB taxonomy): domain Bacteria; phylum Pseudomonadota; class Alphaproteobacteria; order Rhizobiales; family Rhizobiaceae; genus JANOYJ01. The sequence continues at coordinate 12,493 of JANMMM010000066.1, forward strand.
TCGATATGCTGCCGCGCATCAAAAAGCTGCGCCCGGAGCTGCCGGTTATCCTGATGAGCGCGCAGAACACTTTTATGACGGCGGTGCGGGCATCTGAAAAAGGCGCCTATGATTATCTTCCCAAGCCTTTCGATCTCACCGAGCTGGTCCGGATCACCGGACGGGCGCTGTCGGAGCCAAGGCCGCAAAACGGGCTTCAGAAGAAGGAGGAGCCGCCGGAGAAAATGCCGCTGATCGGCCGCTCCGCCGCTATGCAGGACATTTACCGCGTGCTGGCGCGGATGATGCAGACCGATCTGACTGTGCTGATTTTCGGCGAGTCGGGCACTGGCAAAGAGCTGGTCGCCAATGCTTTGCACGAATTCGGCAAGCGCAAGACGGGGCCTTTCGTCGCCATCAACATGGCGGCCATTCCGCGCGATCTGATCGAGTCGGAGCTGTTCGGCCACGAAAAGGGCGCGTTCACCGGGGCGCAGAACCGCTCCACCGGGCGTTTTGAACAGGCTGAAGGCGGAACGCTGTTTCTCGATGAAATCGGCGACATGCCGATGGATGCGCAGACGCGGCTGCTGCGCGTTCTGCAGCAGGGGGAATATACAACGGTTGGCGGCAGAACGCCGATCAAGACCGATGTGCGCATTGTCGCGGCGACCAACAAGGATTTGCGCGCGCTGATTCAACAGGGCCAGTTCCGCGAAGACCTGTACTACCGTCTCAACGTCGTGCCGATGCGCCTGCCGCCGCTGCGCGAGCGCGGCGAGGACGTGCCGGATCTGGCGCGGCATTTCTTTTATCTGGGCGAGCGCGAGGGTCTGCCGACAAAGCGCATCTCCGCCGCCGGGCTGGATTTCATGAAGAAATATGCCTGGCCGGGAAATGTGCGCGAACTTGAAAATCTGGTCCGCCGCCTTGCCGCGCTTTATCCGCAAGAGGAAATCAGCGCCGAGATCATCGAGAGCGAGCTGCGCGATGACAACAGCGGCTTCGCGCCGAAGCCCGATTTTGGCGGCACGGGCGAGGGCGATTCGACAATAAGTCAAGCGGTTGAACACAATATGCAGAAATATTTCGCCGCCTT
>JANMMM010000206.1:0-1677 GCA_031373225.1 Phyllobacteriaceae bacterium
GGCTTCGTGCCGGCACTCACCGCTTACCGGCTGTTTGGACGACAGAAAATGCGCAGCCAGCGATTTTCGCTTTTGTTTCTGGCGCTGGCGGCGGCCACAATTATTTGCACCAGTCTGGCGTTCACAATCATTTACAGGTCCTACTACGCGCAGTGGCACGACGATTTTCCCAACATCCATTGGTTTGAAGAGCAGTTCTTCACCACCGCCTCCTCGACATATCAATTCGCAGTTCTGGGCTTGAGGTCGTATTTTCCACTCGGCATAACAGCCCTGTTCGGCGCGAGCTGGCTGATGTCCAAAAAGCCTGTTTGAGTTTCCAGCCGTTCTTGTTAGAGCGCGGCCCAGTTCCCGCCAGAAGGTTGCCGCTCATGATCCCCCGCTATTCCCGCCCCGAAATGGCCGCCATCTGGTCGCCGGAAACACGCTTCCGCATCTGGTTCGAGATCGAGGCGCATGCCTGCGACGCGCTGGCGGAGATTGGCGTCATTCCGAAATCTGCGGCGAAGACCATCTGGGAAAAGGGCGGCGCGGCGACGTTTGACGTGGCGAAGATCGATGCGATTGAAGCGGTGACGAAGCATGACGTCATCGCCTTCCTCACGCATCTCGTGGAGTTCGTCGGCGAAGATTCGCGCTTCATCCATCAGGGCATGACCTCATCCGATGTGCTCGACACGTGCTTCGCTATCCAGCTTGCGCGGGCCTCGGACCTCTTGCTCGCCGATCTCGACAAGCTGCTGGCCGCGCTGAAGAAGCGGGCTTTTGAGCATAAGGACACAATCACTATCGGCCGCAGCCATGGCATTCATGCCGAGCCGACGACATTCGGCGTCAAGCTGGCGCTGGCCTATGCGGAATTTTCCCGCTGCCGCGAGCGGCTGGTCAACGCCCGCGCCGAAATCGCCACCTGCGCCATTTCGGGCGCGGTCGGCACATTCGCCAATATCGACCCGCGCGTCGAGGCGCATGTCGCCAAGGCGCTGGGCCTGAAAGCCGAGCCGGTCTCCACACAGGTCATCCCGCGCGACCGGCACGCCATGTTTTTCGCCACACTTGGCGTGATCGCCTCCTGCGTCGAGCGCCTCGCAACGGAAATCCGCCATCTCCAGCGCACGGAAGTTCTGGAGGCAGAGGAGTTTTTCTCGCCGGGCCAGAAAGGCTCCAGCGCCATGCCGCATAAGCGCAACCCGGTGCTGACGGAAAACCTCACCGGCCTCGCCCGCATGGTCCGCTCCATGGCCCTGCCCGCGATGGAAAACGTGGCGCTCTGGCACGAGCGTGACATTTCGCACTCCTCCGTCGAGCGCATGATCGGCCCGGACGCCACCATCACGATCGACTTCGCGCTCGCCCGCCTCACCTCGGTGATCGACAAGCTCTTGGTCTATCCGGACAACATGCTGAAAAACCTCAACAAGTTCAAAGGCCTCGTCCACTCCCAGCGCGTGCTGCTGGCGCTCACTCAAGCTGGCTGCTCACGCGAGGAAAGCTATTCCCTCGTCCAGCGCAACGCCATGAGGGTTTGGGAGCATGATGCTGATTTCCTTGAAGAATTGCTCAAGGACAAGGATGTGCGGAAGCATTTGAGCGAGGCGGAGATACGGGAAAAGTTTGATCTGGGGTATCATACGAAGCATGTCGGGACGATATTTGAGCGGGTGTTTGGGTGAGCCC
>JANMMM010000280.1:0-6767 GCA_031373225.1 Phyllobacteriaceae bacterium
CCTATGGGACCTATGGGACGAATGGGGAACCGAAGAGTCGGTCCTCCCATAGGTCCCATAGGTCCCATAGGTCCCATTCACCCAGCTAAGATGTCAGTCCTTGTCTCGCGCCACGCTCCTCGCCGTCCTCGCGCTTGCCGCCGTCGCTGCGGTGCACTTCGCTTCGATTCCGCGGACGATCTGGGAGTACGACGAGAACCTTTACGCGATGGGGGTCGAGCGCTTCGAGCGACCGTTGCAGCATCTCGAATCCGACTGACAATTCTGCCTTGGCTTCCTTCTGCCCCAGCAAATCCAGTGTCCGGGCAAGCAGGCCGTTGTTCTTGTCCAGCGTCTTGGCGGCTTCGACCGGATCCAGTTTCGCAGCACCCGACAGCCGGGCCAGCAGCATCGCATAGGTCACGGTTTGGGCGTAGGCATCGGCGAACTTGGCGTTGTCGGAATCGGGAAAGAAGAATTGACGCCATTCGATGGCCAGAAGTTCGACCGCAGACCCGGAGACCGCAAGGGCGGCCTCAACCTCGGATCGCAGAAAGCGAGTCAGCGGAGCGAGGTATTTGGCAAGGCCAGAGGGGTTGTGCGGAACGCTTGGCATCCACCCTAGAAAGTCACGGAACAGCCGTTGCAGACCGTCTGCATCGGCCTGCACGGTAGCGGCCTTGCCCTTGGTGGTCGGATCGTCGTGCAAGCGAAGGATCGGCTGGCCGTCCGGGCGGTTGCCGCTGCGATACAGCGCCCAATCGCGCCCATCCGTATAGATCAGGTTCGGAAGGCCTTTGAGCTTGGTCCACTGTTCCTTGTTGTGTTTACCGGTCAGTCTGGTCGCATCTGCGCCAAGGCCGGGCGCCTTCAACTCGATATAGCCGCAGATCAAACCGCCGACATAGATCGCGATATCGGGGCGGACTTTGTGTTCCGACAGGTGCGTTTCGGTTCTGGTTTCGACAATCAGCCCATACGTGGCCCCGGCGGCAACAAACAGATCGGCGACAAGCGGCTTCAACTGGTCTTCAGGGGAAGCCCCGCCGGGCAGCGCGAATTTGGCTTTCAGGGCATCGGCAAATGTCTCCAGTGTCGATAGCCTCATTCCTTACCCCAATACTGCCGGTTGTTTTCCAAGCAGTAGCAGGGAGTTGTCATGCAGGGAATCCTTTTCGCGCATCAGTCATGACCAAGAGCCCGGCTATGTTTGCCGGGCTTTGTCAGTACATCCGCGTACCATCGCGTTCCGAGACGACGGCACCCGCGTTAACAAGAGGCGCTAGGTACCTCCGGCTGATTGATCTGGTGGAGCGCAGCTGAACCTAGTCTTGGCATCACCCCAAGAGAGCTCCGACCACAAATTTTTTCGCCGACAATTTGTTGAAATACACCCTCCCCCATCCCCCTCGCCAAACTCCCTCCCCGCCGCTATCCTCCCCGCCATGACCCAGCCCCTCTCCCCGCCCGAAATCGAGCGCTATGCCCGCCATATTGTCCTGTCCTAAATCGGCGGGGCGGGGCAGCTGCGGCTGACGGCGGCGCGCGTGCTGATGATCGGGGCGGGGGGGCTGGGGGCGCCGGTGCTGTTGTATCTGGCGGCGGCGGGCGCAGGGACGCTGGGGATTATTGATGATGACCGGGTGTCGCTGTCCAATCTGCAAAGGCAGGTGATTTATGACAGTGAGGATGTCGGCGTCTCGAAAGTTGAGGCGGCGGCGGGGCGGATTGCGGCGGTCAATCCGCATGTGAGCGTCGAGCCTTACGCGGCGCGGCTGAATGCTGAAAACGCCGATGAGATCATCGGGCGGTTTGATGTGATCATTGACGGGTCGGACAATTTTGACACGCGGTACCTAGCGGCGGACGCCTGCGAGCGGCAGGGCAAACCGCTGGTGTCAGCGGCCATCGGGCGGTTTGACGGGTCGGTGACGGTGCTGACGCCCTATGCCTTGGACGGCGACGGCAATCCCCTGCCCTCCTACCGCGACCTGTTTCCCGAAGCCCCGCCGCCCGGCACCGTGCCGGCCTGTGCGGAGGCGGGGGTGATGGGGGCGATGGCGGGGGTGATCGGGACGTTGCAGGCGATGGAGGCGATCAAGCTCATCACCGGCGCGGGCGAGCCGCTGATCGGGCGGCTGTTAATGTATGACGCTTTGTCGGCGCGGTTTGAGACGGTGAAATACCGCAAGCGGAAGGCGCGGCCTTGACGCTTGAATTGACGCAAGACGAGAAGGACATGCTGTTCGGCGCGCAGGGCGAAGGCGCGGCAATGGCGCTGCGCATTGTCGCGGAAACTGCGCGGCTGATGTCGGCGCCGTCGCTTATTCCCGTCAAGTCCGCGCATATTGACGGGGCGCTGTATCATGGCGATTCCGGCACGCTGTTCGCCGAAAGGCTGGTGGAGTTCGGCGCGAAAGTGTCGATCCGGGCGACGCTGAATGTCGGCGGGCTGGACCTTATGGGCTGTTCAAAGGTCAACCTGCCGCCGCATGAGCGGGAGATGGCGGGGCGGATGATGCGGGCCTATATCGCGCTCGGCTGCGAGCCGACCTGGACCTGCGCGCCCTATCAGGCCGGGCACCGCCCGGCGCTTGGCTCGGATGTGGCCTGGGGCGAGAGCAACGCCGTGGTGTTCTGCAATTCCGTCCTCGGCGCGCGCACCAACCGCTATGGCGACTTCCTCGACATAGCCTGCGCCATTTCAGGCCGCGCGCCGAACTATGGGCTGCATCTGGCGGAGAACCGCCGCGCGGTTTTCGCCGTCGATGTCTCCGCCCTGCCCGCCGCGCTTTTGATCAGCGAGATCGCCTTTCCGGTTCTGGGCAGCCTGTTCGGACGGCTCGCCGGAACGTCCGTCGGCGTCGTCACCGGCATCAATACGCATCCGGGCGAGGACGCGCTGAAAGCCTTCGGCGCGGCGGCGGCTTCGACGGGCGGCGTCGGGTTGTTTCATATTCTGGGCGTGACGCCGGAAGCGCCGGACCTTGAAACAGCCACCGGCGGCGGGCCGTTGCGCGAAACCATCAAGGTGAGCGAAGCGATGTTCACCGACACCAAGCGCCGCCTCGCCACTGCTGAAGTCACGGACCGCATCGACGCCGTCGCCATCGGCAGCCCGCATCTCTCGGTGGCGGAGTTCGACAAGCTCGCCGCTTTGATCTCAGGCCGGAAGCTTTCCATACCCTTCTTCGCCTGCACCGGACGCCATGCCCTCAAAGAAATCGAGGCGAACGGTTTGCGCAAATCGCTCGAAGCAGGCGGCGTGACCATCGTTGCCGACACCTGCGTTGTCGTCACGCCGATCCTGAAAGACATGTCCGGCGGCGTCTTGATGACCAATTCCGGCAAATTCGCGCAGTATGCGCCGGGCAACACGGGGTATGGGGTGGTGTTTGGGTCGATGGCGGAGTGTGTGGAGAGCGCGGTGGCGGGGAGGCCGGTTTTATCCGGGGCCGCCCATGTTTGATTACTCCAAAGCAAAGGTCCTTGTCCCCGGCCCGGAGGTTCAAGCCGAGCCGCTCGTCCTCACCGCGCCGATCAGCTTCTGGGGCGGCGTGGACCCGAAGACATCGATGATCGCCGATGTGCGCCACCAGCAGCATGGCATGGAAATCAAAGGACGCGTGCTGTTCATTCCCGGCACAATCGGCTCATCGTCGGCCTCGGCGATTTTGCTTGAGCTTGTGCATCGCAGAATAGCCCCCGCCGCGCTGGTGCTGCACGAGCCGGACGCGATCCTGCTGCTCGGGCTGATTGTCGCGCGGGAAATGGGCTGGGAGATTCCGGGGGCCTGGCAGCTGGACCGGGCGGAATTTCCAGCTGCCGCCGCAGGCAGTTGACGTTATGCAACCTTCTCCAGCTCAAACCCCGGCTCCACCGACGGCTCAATCGTCACCCGCCCGATGGGCATCACCTTCTCCCCGCCGGGCAGGCTCACCTTGAACCGTGACAAAACATGCGCCAGCACAATCTGCGCCTCCGCCAGCGCGAAATGCAGGCCGAGGCAGATGCGGGGGCCGGCGCCGAAGGGGATGTAGCCTGGCGTCTGCACCCAGGGCGCCTGCTTTCCGGCGAAGCGCTGCGGGATGAAGGCGGTGGGATGTTGCCAGAATTTGCGGTGCCGGTGCAAAACCCAGGGGCTGATCCAGATCTGCGCGCCACTGGCAATCGGCTCGCCGCACACAATCTCCGCTTCGAGCGCGCCGCGCATGAGGTGCGGGACCGGCGGATAGAGGCGCATGGCTTCGAGCAGCACGTTGCGCAAAAGCGGCCAGTTGGGCAGGTCGTCGATAGTCTTTGCCCGCTCAGGCGCAAAGGCGCTCACCTCAGCGCGCAGCTTTGTCTGCGTCTCCTTGTCCCCGGCCAGCAGATATGAGGCCCAGAACATCAGCCGCGCCGTCGTTTCCGAGCCGCCGAAAAACATTGTGCCGCACTGGTCGCGTATGTCTTCGTTCGAGAGCCCCTCGCCTGTCTCGGCGTCTTTCAGGTCAAGCAGCTGGTCGAGCAGGTCCCGCGCCGCGCCTGCGGTCCGGTTCGCCTTGCGCTCCTTGACCACGGCCTCGATCGCGCCCAGCCACTCAGCCTGAAAGCGCCGACGCCCGCGCGAGAAGAAGGCGAATGAATCTTCCCTCTTCACAAACCCGTCTAGCATCGTGGGACGCCCCGGCCCGGATGTGTAGCTGCGGATCAGCCCGGCCAGCGTGTCGCGGAATTCGCTCTCAGGCTTTGAAAAAAGCGCCCGCAATACCGCTTCCAGCGCCGTGTCCTGAAAGGCCTTCGACAGGTTGACCTGAGACTGCCCGCCTACGGCGCTGAGCAAATATTGCGCCGCGCCGTGAAAATGCGGAATTAGGAGGTTTGCGGCGGACGGTGTGAAAGCCGGGGCGAGCGCCTTGCGCTGGCGCCGCCACTCGCCGCCTTCGGCCAGAAATATGCCCGACCCGATCAGCGGGCGCACGACGCGGATAATCGGCATGGGCCGCCGGTAATTGGCCGCGCCGGACGAGAGCACATGTCTGATGCCCTCCGGATCGTTCATCAGCACCGCCTCGACGCCGAGCGCCTTTCTGCGGGAAAACATCACGTCAAAAGAGTAAGCCGGCCAGATCGACAGGCTCGACTGAATGAACTTGGGCATCAGCCGCCACAGCGGCAGGTCCCTTGCAGGCACAGGCGGCGCGGGCGGAATGAAGTTCTGTTGATTGACGCTCATGTCTTCCTCACCGGTTTGGAGTTGCGCGCGCCAAAGCCTTCAATGTTAAGCCGCAGAAGGAGTTCGAGCCGCGCCGGGTCGAACGGCGTTCCCGCCAGCCAAAACAAAATGAGCTGGGCAAAGCCGCCAAGCAGGACGAGCGCCATGTCGTTTGGGTCTTCATCGTCCCGGAACAAGCCCTGAAGCTGCCCCAGCGCGAAAATATCGCGCACAATTCCGTGAAAGGACGGCGCGCCGACGGGCGGCTGCAGCGATGTCATTTTGCGTCCGCGCAGATTGATGGCGGCGATTGTCGGATTTTCGAGACACCAGTGCGCGCTGCCCAAAAGCGCGTCGCGCAAAATGTCAGTTGCGCTTTCGCCCACCTCCATGCGCGGGCGCAGCCACGGGTCGGCTTTCGCCGCGGCGCGGTCGCCAACCGCAATGGCGATGTCGTCTTTGGAGGCGAAGAGATTATAGACGGTCATGCGCGTCAGCCCGGCGCGCCGCGCGATCCCGTCCATCGGCACATTGTCAAAACCGAGCTCGGCAAACGCCGCCTCGGACGCGTCAAGAATGGCGGCGCGGGAGCGGTCTTTGCGGGTGAACACCATTTATACATATGTCCATTTTTATACATATGTATAATTAAAGAAGGATGCGAGTCAAGCCCTCACGCCAGCGCCAGGACAGCCGGTCTGCCGCGCCTAAAAATTATTAACTCCGCCACTGCCGCATTGATTGCCCAGCCTGCCCCCATCAGCACGGCGCGCAGCGCTGTGTCCGGCGGGCCGACCGTCAGGATGACGGGCAGATTGGTGATGACCTGCGTGCCCGCGCCCATGCCGATGGCGTAACCGCGCAGCATCCAGTTCCGGTGGGTTTCCACGTCGCGGGCCCGGATGGCGAGATATCCCCGGCACAGGGCGTAAGTCATCCAGACGCCGACAATGAGCCGCATGAGATAAAGCGCCGTTCCGTCGGTCGGCGGCAGATAGTAGAAATGCGCCAGCCAGAGGCCCGTCAGCGCGGCGGTCAGCCCGCTCGGCACAACGAGACGGCCGGACCAGCGGTGCCATGCCGGATAGGCATTGCGGATGCGCGGGGCAAACTGCAGCGCGCCCAAGAGACTGAACAGAGTGACAGTGGTAATATGCGCGATTGCTGGAAGCGGCGAATCGAAAAACCTCGCATTCTCCTCAGTCACTGCGCCACCTGCCAGCTGCATCAGCCTGACACTGCCCGCTGCGATGGGGATGACGCTCAGGGCGATCAGCCCCGCTGGAATGCCCCAGTCTGAGGACCTGCTCATGCGTGGCTCCTAAACAAGCGAACCTAGGCCTATCGCGTGTCGAGTCAATGAGTGGTTTTGGGGGTTGGAATAACGGTGGCCACCTGCAAACTTTAGTCCCGCGTGGATAGAAATTTCCAATGACATGAATTTTCCCAGCAAAATCAACACAACGCAAAAATACTTATCCTCCCCCTCTCAGCTTGTCCCATAATCCCGCCAGTGTGCATTGAACCGGAAGGCAAAGATGGACTGGCCCCTGATCGTCGAGCGTAACCGCGAGCGGCTCTTGCTCGCCATCGC
>JANMMM010000326.1:0-20787 GCA_031373225.1 Phyllobacteriaceae bacterium
AGTGTCATTGCCACCCGTGTCGATCAGGAACTTGTCCAGCCCGGCATTGCCGTTGAGGATGTTGTCGAGCACATTGCCCTTGCCGGTGTGATTGCCAATGTCGGTGAAGATCAGGCGCTCGGTGTTGGCTGACAAGGTCCAGGAGGCCGTTGTCGCGTGGACGATGTCGAAGCCGCCGCCAACGCTTTCAATGGTGGTGTCCGCGGCATCGGTGACGAAATATTCGTCGTTGCCAATGCCGCCAAACATGGCGTCGGCGCCCGCATCCCCGTGCAGATCGTCGTTGCCGTTACCCCCGAACAGGGTGTCACTGTCCGCGCCGCTGTTGATCACGTCATTCTGCGCCGAGCCGGTGAGCGTGTCGACACCCGCCGTGCCGGTGATGGTGATGACATCCGTGCCGTTGGTCCAGTTCGTGAGCGTGACCCCGGACAGGTCCACCGCCGCGCCGGTAAGCGTCAGCTTGTTGACGAACGCATCGCCGGTGATTTCGTTCAGCCCGGTTGTCAGCTGCGCGCCGGTTGCAACGAGTTCCTGAGCCGCCGGGCCGGCGAAGACCCATTTCTCCACACCGGTGAGGCTTGCCATTGCGTCCAAAATAAAACTGCCGCTCTGCTGGAGCCGCAATGTGTCGCCCGCGCCTTCGCCGCCGTTGATGGAATCGCCCGAACCGTCGTTCGAGGTGTAAATAAACACATCGTCGCCGCCGCCGCCGTTCATGGAGTCGGCGCCGCCGCTGAAGTTGAACGCGTCATTCTGCGAAGAGCCGGTGAGCGTGTCGGCGCCGGATGTGCCATTAATGGTGATAATGTCCGTGCCATTGGTCCAGTTGGTGAACGTCACGCCGGACAGGTCCACCGCCGCGCCGCTGACATTGAGCGTGTCAGTAGATCCGCTGCCATCCACGGCAGTGATCGCGCCGGCGCCGATCTGAGGTCCCGAAAGGCTGGCGGTGTTGGCGGCGGTGTCGAAATCGAGAGCCTCGACACCGCTGATGGCGAGCGAGGAAAGCCCAAAAGTTCCGCCGTTGTTCAATACAATCGCATCGGCGTTTCCATTGCCGCCGTTGACGTTTTCGCCTGCCGCCATTTCGGCGGGCGCCAGATAGTTGAAACGATCATTGCCGTCGCCGCCGTTGAGGACATCCGCGCCCAGAAGGCCGAATATTGTGTCGTCCTGCGAGGACCCGGTGATCGAGTCGGCGCCTGCCGTGCCCTCCAGGACAAGCTCATCGATGCCGTTCGTCCACGATGTGAAGGCCACCCCCGTCAGATTAATTGCAGAGCCGACGATCTCCAGACGGTTGCTGACGCCGCTGCCGGTCACACCGTTGATGCGTCCTGCCGCAAGGCCAAAACTCAAGCCATCAAGCCGGCCAATCACACCTGCGGCGCCAAATTCGAGCTTTTCCACATTTGTGATGTTGGCGGCGGAAATGAAATTGGCGAGGCCGCCCGTGTTGAGCACCAGCGTGTCGCCAAGGCCCGCGCCGCCGTCCATGGTTTCGTTTGTGAAAAAATGCAGCGCGGAGTTCAGCACAAACCGGTCGTCGCCGCCGCCGCCGTTCAGCGTGTCCGAGCCGTCGCCGCCGGTGATGGTGTCGTTCTGGCTGGAGCCGGTGATGACGTCATTGCCGGAAGTGCCGCCAAGAAATATCTCGTCCGTGCCATTGGTCCAGTTGGTGAAGGCGACGCCGGACAGGTCGATGCTTGAGCCGGCGATGTTCAGTCTGTCCGCGCCTGTGCCGCCATCGACCGTAGTGATGAGCAGCCCTCCGAACTGCGTGGAGGCGAGGTTGGCCGTTGACGCGCCAGTGCCGAAGTCAAGAATTTCAACGCCGCTGATGTTGACGGCGGACAGAGTGATATTGCCGGTGTTATTCAGGGTGATCCTGTCGGCGCCGGCGCCGCCGTCGATGGTTTCGCCAGTAACGGCCTCCGTGCCCGCATTGTAGATGAAACGGTCATTGCCCAGCCCGCCGCTCATCGTGTCCGCGCCAAGGCCTCCGGTGATCGAGTCGGCGGAGAGGCCGCCATTGATGTCATCCTTCTGGCTGGAGCCTGTGAGCGCGCTGGCGACACCCAGAGAGCCATTAATGGTGATCAGGTCTTCGGCGCCCCAATTCGCAAAGGTCAGCCCGGAAAGGTCGGCGACGCTGCCATTGACGATCAGCGAGCTGACGCCGGCGGACGCCTGACCGATCAGCTTCGCGATTCGCGTGCCGCCGATCTGGCTTCCTGCGACTGTGACAACCGCTCCATTGGAGATGGAAAGCTCTTCAACTGCGTCAAATGTAATTCCTGAAATATCCACTGTCTCGTTAGGGGCGGTAACAAACCGGTCCGTTCCGGAGCCGCCATTGATCTGCTCGCCGACGTCCACATTCCCGGCATTGAGGCTAATGAAATCATCGCCGCCGCCCGCGTCAATAAAGTCGGCGCCGTCGCCGGCGTTGATGCTGTCATCAAAGGACGAGCCGGTGATCGAGTCGTTTCCGCTGGTGCCGATAATGTTCACGTGATCAGCGCCAGTCCAGCTGGTGAAGGTCCAGCCTGCCGCCGAAAATGTGCCGGTTGCCGACATGAGGACATTGACGGCGTTGTTTCCGGCGCTGCCTGTCACATGCAGCGTGTTCGACATATTCGCCCCGCCGAACTGGTTCGAGCCGAACGTGGCGGTGCCTGCGCCTGTGAAAACAAGGTCAGTGATGTTCTGCCCGATCACCAGCGCGCTGTTGGCGGCGTTTCTGAAGTCCGTGGCTGCCGATACGGTGAGCGTGGCCATCTGTGTCAATCCTTCCAGCGCAGCGCCGCCTTTGGGCGCGCATGCATTACCCCAACGTCACTGTATTGGGCTCAAACAGCCGAGTCCTTGAGAACGCCTTGATTTTTCCTTGAGATTTCCTTGAGATACGTCATTATCGGCTTGGGGCTGAGGGGAATGGCGTATTGCGCTATGCATTCGGCGAATTTGCGCTCGACACCGGAAGGGTCGAGCTTTCGAAAGGCTCGGCGTCGATTTCCGTCGAGCCGCAGGTGTTTGATCTGCTCGCCTATCTGATCGCGCATCAGGACCGCGTTGTTTCCACGCAGGAATTGTTCGATGTGATATGGAAGGGCCGCTTTGTTTCGGACTCGGCCCTGACCAGCCGGATCAACGCCGCGCGCCATGCCCTCGACGATGACGGAACCGTCCAGCGGCTGATCAAAACGTTTCCGCGCAAGGGCTACCGCTTCACCGGCGAGGCGCGTGAGTCCAAGCCGTTGAAATCACTGTCCGGCAAGTCTGCAAGCGTTCTGCATCAGGACATTTTTTTCTGCACCTCCGGCAATTCGGTGTGCATCGCCTATGCCATAGCCGGGCGCGGGCCGCCGATCCTGAAGGCCAGCAATTGGATGAACCATCTCGAATATGACTGGGAGAGCCCGGTCTGGAGCCATCTGCTGCACTGGATGGCCGACGGGCGGCAGCTGATCCGCTACGACGCGCGCGGCAACGGCCTTTCGGACTGGGACGTGCAGGACATTTCCTTCGACGCTTTCGTGCGCGATCTTGAGGCGGTGGCGGATGCGGCCAGGCTTGACCGGTTCGCCCTGTTCGGCGCCTCGCAGGGCTGCGCCTTTTCCATCGCCTATGCGGTGAAATATCCGGAGCGCGTCTCCAAGCTTGTCCTTTACGGCGGCTTCGCGCGCGGCCGACGGATGCGCGGCTCGCCGGTGGACGAGGCGCAGGCCGAGGCGATGATCACGCTGATGCGCACCGGCTGGGGCCAGGAGAACCCGGCGTTCCGGCAGGTGTTCACCTCGCTGTTCGTGCCGGACGGCACCGCCGAGCAGATGGACTGGTTCAACGAGCTGCAGCGCAAGACAACCTCGCCGGAAAACGCCGTGCGCATCCGGCTGATCTCGGACTATATGGACGTGGTTGACCTTCTGCCGCAGGTGCAGGCGCCGACGCTGGTGCTGCACTGCCGCGACGACGCGATCCAGCCGGTCTCAGAAGGCCGCTTCATCGCCGCCAATATTCCAGGCGCGCGGTTTGTCGGGCTTGAAGGCCGCAACCATCTTATCCTGGAGAGCGATCCGGGCTGGCCGCTGTTTCAGGAAGAGGTGGGGGCGTTTCTGGCTTCCTGAAACAAAAAAACCGCAGCCATGCCGAAAGTGTCTGAGCCGAATCGCTGTTTTGGAAAGCCGCCGACCGCGAAAGCGGCAGGCGGCTTTATGGCGCTGGATCACACGACTAAAAATCCGCCGCAGTGATGGCCGGGTTCACGGTCAGGGCGGCGAAATGGTTGACGCCGCCCTCAGCTTTGATCAATAGAACAAGAAGTCCGCAGCAGTGAGGTTGACGAGTGACCCCGCATTGCCGAGCACATTGATCGTGTTGGCCGGAGCCGCGATCAGGGAAACGGTGACATTGGAAGTGCCGTTGCCGACTATGGAGAAGTCCGCGAAGCTGGTCGCCACCGCCGAGAATATCTTGAGCAGGTCAAGTCCGTCCTGGTAGTCGGTGATCGTGTCCTGCCCGAAGGCGGCGTCGACATAGAGGAATAAGTCGGCGCCGGAGCCGCCATTCATGGTGTCGTTGCCGGTTCCGCCGTTCAGTGTGTCCTGGCCAGCGCCGCCGAAGAGGTCATCGTCGCCGCTTCCGCCGCTGACCTTGTCGATGTTGTTGCCGCCAATCAGCGTGTCATTGCCGCCGAAGCCTGAGAAGTCGGCGCGGGCCGCCCCGGCGCGCATGAAATCACCCGCCGTGCTGGAACCGAAGAACTTCTCGATGGAGGAGAAAGTGTCCCCTGTTGTGGCGAGCCCGTGGACGCCGGTGATCAGGTTGACGGAAATGCCGATCCCGCTCAGCCTTGCATCGAACGAGTCGACCCCCGATCCGCCCGAGAAAGTGTCGGCGCCGCCCGTGTCGATCAGGAACCTGTCGTCACCGGCATTGCCGTTGAGGATGTTGTCGAGCACATTGCCCTTGCCGACGTGATCACCAATGTCGGTGAAGATCAGGCGCTCGGTGTCGGCCGACAAAGTCCAGGAGGCCGTTGTGGCGCGGACGACATCATAGCCGCCGCCCGGGGCTTCAATTGTGGTGTCGGTCAGGTCGCTGACGAAATATTCGTCATTGCCGGCACCGCCATACATGGCGTCGGCGCCCGCACCACCGTACAGATCGTCGTTGTTGGCGCCGCCGTAAAGACTGTCGGCGCCGCCGCCGCCATAGAGCGTGTCATCGCCGGCCATGCCGTATATGCTGTTGTCCGAGGCGTTACCGGTCACGGTATTGGCGAAGCTGGTCATGATGGCGTTTTCGAACCCGAGATAAAGTTCGCCCGCGAAGTAGGTCAGCCCCGTGGTCATGTCGAAGGTCGAGTAAGAGAAATCGCCGCGTGTCAGATCAATGGTGTCCACGCCCGCGCCCCCGTACATCGTCTCAGAGGTGGAGGTGTTCTCGGCGAACATTGTGTCGTCGCCGCCGCCGCCATAGTAGGTTCCGTTGCCGGACGAAATAATCGTGTTGTTGCCGGACCCGTCATAATAGACTTCAATGCCCTCAAGCACCGCCGACGCGCCGTTTATGCTGGGGCCGGTAATCGTTCCGGCGAAGAAGTCAAAGGTCGATCCGCCATAGCTGGAGGCGGAATGGTCGAGCGTGTCCACTCCCGCGCCGCCATAGGAATTGTCGTAGAACTCGCCGTTGAGAACACGCAGCGTGTCATCGCCGTCGCCGCCATAGACATTGTCGGTGACGAACCCGCCTTCGATAATGTCGTTGCCGCCGCCGCCATAGATCGTGTCGCCGCCGCCGCCGCCATAGGCCTGGTTGGCACCGGAGCCGAGCTGGATTAGGTTGTCGCCGGTGGTGCCGTAGACCCTTTCGGTTCCCGTGCCATCCACATTGTTGTAGTTTTCAAAGCCTGACCATGTTTCGGTAAAGCTGCCGCCATTGTTGTACGTTCCCGCGTCAAGGTTGAATGTGGCTGTGCCTCCGAAATCAGTGCCGCCGCCGGCAATCGTGTCGATGCCGGAGCCGCCATAGACAGTCCGCGCCGCCGAGGGTGACGGCGGACCCCAGAATACGGTGTCGTCGCCGGCGTCGCCCTGAACATAATCCGCACCGCCCGTGCCCGTATGTATTTCGTCGTTGCCGTCGCCGCCATAAAGCGAATCTGCAGAATCGGCGCTGCTGAATCCATCGTCCCCATACAGCGTGTCATTGCCGAGGCCGCCGTAAAGCACATCGCCGCCGCCCATGCCTTTCATCACATCGTTGCCGGCGTTGCCGGTGAGCACATTGCCGACCGCGTTGCCATAAATCGTGTCGTTGCCCGAGCCGCCGATGGCGGCCTCAATGATTGTGCCGATGCCAAGGTTCATATTGCCAACCAAGCCGCCAATATTCGAAGACGAACCCAGCGTCGATGATGAGTCGGCCTCAATGAGATTGATCTTCTGGTCGGCCGAGAAGCCGGAGAAATCGACTGTGTCATAGCCGCCGCCGTCGACGATGGTGAAGGCGTTGGTGTCGGCGAGGCTGGCGAGGGCGTTGAAAGCAGCGCTCTCGCCGGCCGTGATGTTGGTGTTGAAGCCCCAGACCGTGTTGCCGGTGAAGGCCTGATTGACGCCGAAAGACCGGCCAACATAGTCCTGGCCGTTGTACAGATTGTTCAGCGCCAGCCAGTCCACGGTCATCGGGCCGATCAGGCGGGCATAGTCGTAACCGCTGGTGGATGATGACGTGTTCTCGACCTGGTCGAAATAGGACATCATCGACAGCGCCCAGCTGTCATTGTTATAGAGCGCATCCACAGCGAAGCCGCCGGAGCCGTTATAATTACCCTGATGGCCTAGGCCAAGCGCATGGCCGATCTCGTGCAGGATTGTCTGGAATGTGTAGCCGCCAATGGCGGACTCGCCGCCATTCCAGCTGGCCGCCACGTTGATCGTACTGAAGTCGATGGCGCCGCCGGTTCCGGAATGAACAGTGGAGGAGTTGTTTGCTCCCGAGCCATTATCTTTGAAGAAGAAATCCACCAAGCCGTCGTCAAAACCGACTTCCACGAAATCGATGCCGAGCACCGCCTCGTAGATTTTGAAAGCTTCGCGAACCAGCGTTTGGCGGGCCGCTGAAAGTCCGTTTGAGTCTCCGCTCCAGCCACTGATATTGTATTCCAGGCGGCCAAAGTTGGCGCCGGTGCCGTTGTCATCGACATTATACCAGCGCGAGGTGCGGCCCGTGTCAGTCCAGTAGCCGCTGGTCAGATAGTTGGCCAAAGTGTTCAATGAAACCGCAGGTCCAGGCGCGCTGTCGCTGATGGGAACAACCCCGTCGCTTATCACAGCGTACTCAACGGCCGCCGCAGCGGGCGAATCGCTGAATGTGCTACCGACCGCCGCGCCGGAAATCTCCGCCGCGACAAAGGAGCCCTCTGCGTCTGGGGCGTCAATGCCGATACCGGCATATGCCGCGCCGTCCGACGCCGCCGAAGGCTCAGCCGCGCCGCCGCCATCGAGTCCGGACAACTGACCGTCTGTCAGTTCAAGGACGTCATCAAGTGTTTCGGATGAATTGTTGGAAATGCCAAAGCTTGCACTGTTCATAGCGAAAAATCCCATGAAAAGCGCCCCGCCGGTTCATAACACAAAATTAACGTTTTTCAAGACCAAAATTCATACGGCCTCAGGCTGGATAATTTTTTCATTACTGGATGGCGCGGAAATCAAGGGGATTTTTTGCAGCCGGTTGTGCCCGAGCGTGTAAAAAAGCGGCTGTTTGTGTTCAGGTCATACTTATTTAAAGTTGAGGATGGAGTTCTGCACAGCAATATCAGCGTTGTTTTTTCAGTCTCGACAACTTGTATGAGGAAAGTTGAATTGGCACTTTGCGCTTTCAATTTCTTGTATAGACTATGTAGAGCGCATAAAGCGCACTTCACGCTCGGCATTTGCCAGCGTTTTGCTTTCGCCGGTCTCCTGATTTTTGCGGCGCCGGCCATTTCAGCCACGCCGGATGAAACGGCCGATGCCCTGCCTTTCCGGCGGAATTCGGCTGCGGACATGCCGGTTGCAAATGATGTGAGCCCGGCATACTTTATCGCCATGCGCCCGGAGCGGGATATCGAAGCCATTCTGCTTGACACTTTCAACGAGGCGGTCCGCAGCGGCTCCGCAGGCGCGCTTATCAAGTTCATTTCCCGCAACCCGGAACATCCGCTGGCTGACAAAGCACGCCAGCTGCTTAAGGACGGAGATTATCCGCCTGCGCGCAGGACGCCGTCCGAATGGGTTGATTCGAAAATTGTGGAGTTTGACGCAGCGCGGCGGGATGGGACCAGCGCACTCAAGGAATTCATCGCCAAGCATCCCGGCCACCCGCTTGCCGCCGAGGCGCGGCGGCTCTTGTCAGAGTAAACGGCAAAATCCACCGGACCTCGCGTCATGGAGTTTCCGGTGCGCCCTGCTGCTGGCGCGGGCGGAGCTGTTCCTGCGCGACGGGAATGCGCACCGGGCGAATTTTTCCACCGGGATAGAACCGCTTGGCAACAACCAGCTCTGTTGACGGATGAACCATGGTGCGCAGGGCGCCGACAATCGCCGCATTCGCCTTTGGCGACGATGCCTGCCAAATGTTGATCACACAGACCGGCCCGTCCACGATGTTCTCGCCGCTCACTTCAATATTTTTCTCAAGCCAAGCCTCGGCCTGATCATGCGTCGTCTGCGTCCAGCCGCAGTAACCGCATATGGCGGATGAGGCGTCGACAATGAAAAAATATTGTCCGCGGTTGATCTGTCCCACAATCAGCCTTGACAGCTGCCCAAAGGGGAGGCGCGCCAAGTTTGGAATTTTCATGAGATATGAGACAGTCCGCCCGCACGCGGCAAATGGATTTTTGTCGCGTATGGCGCGGGTCTCGAAACGCTGCTGCGGTTCTGTCTGGTCTGTTCCGGTCATGCTGGATCGTTCTTCGCTACGGTGCCACTGTTGGGTCGCATATCGACACTTCCTGCAAGCCATATT
The DNA here is from genome assembly GCA_031373225.1 of Phyllobacteriaceae bacterium. Lineage (GTDB taxonomy): Bacteria > Pseudomonadota > Alphaproteobacteria > Rhizobiales > Rhizobiaceae > JANOYJ01. The sequence goes on from JANMMM010000326.1 coordinate 9,022, forward strand.
TCAGACACAGCTAGCTTTTCACTTCATCGAACGTAAAGGCAAGCGCCCATCGTTCCTGCCAGACCTTAAGCTGGCCGCGCGGCGAACCGCTGGCAGGGGCGATGGCGCCACCGCCTTGTTCCGGGCCGTGGGAACTCGCGAAGACGAAACGCCACGGGGCAAGCGCCGTGCTGCGTTGAAGAAATGCGCCAGTCGACGAGGAGTTTGAGGCGCTGGGCAGGCGGATTGTCGAGAGCGTCGGCAAGGCGACGGGCGGGGTGCTGCTGACCTAGGCTGAAATGAAATGCCGGCGCTGAAAATCCGACCTTCCTTTTTCCTGTCCTGACGTTACAGTCGCAACTCAATCCAAATTTCAGGAGTCCATCCATGTTTCGCTGGGGCGTCTTATCAACCGCAAAAATCGGCTGGGAGCACGTCATCCCCGCCATCGTCACCTCCGACAATGGCATTCTGGCTGGTCTTGCCAGCCGCGACTTGGCCAAAGCCGAAGCGATGGCAAAACGGTTCGGCGCGCTCAAGGCCTTTGGCTCTTATGAGGCGCTGCTGGCGGACAAGGACATTGACGGCGTCTATATTCCTGTGCCGACCTCGCAGCATATTGAATGGACGCTGAAGGCGATTGCGGCGGGAAAGCATGTGCTCGTTGAAAAACCGATGGCGCTGAGGGCCACGGAGATTGACGACGTGATCGCCGCGCAAAAGGGCACGGGGCTTCTCGTGTCCGAGGCCTTCATGGTCACCTACCATCCGCAGTGGCGCAAGGTGCGCGACTTGATCGCGGACGGCGCCATCGGCACGCTGCGCCATGTGCAGGGCGCGTTCACCTATTTTCTCAAAGACCCGAACAACATGCGCAACATCGCCGCGCTTGGCGGCGGCGCGCTACCGGATATCGGCGTCTATCCGACGGTGACCACGCGCTTCGCCACCGGCGCTGAGCCGCAGCGCGTCTCGGCGCGGGTGGATTTTGATCCGGTGTTCAAGACCGATGTCTTCTCCTCCATCCGCGCCGACTTCGGCGCGTTTGAACTGTCCTTCTATCTCTCGACGCAGCTCGCCAACCGCCAGCTCATGGTCTTTCACGGCGACAAGGGTTTCATTGAGGTCGTCTGCCCGTTCAATGCCGGCCTCTATGCGCATGACACGGTGATCCTGCACAATCAGAGACACGACGGCGCGGAGACTTTCCGCTATCCGGGCGTCAATCAGTACAAGCTCGAGGTCGAAGCCTTCGCCCGCGTCGCTGGCGGGGCGAAGGAGCATTACTTCACGCTGGAAAGCTCGAGACAGAACCAGCTGTTGATCGATGCCATCTTCTCGGCAGGCAAATCCGGGAACTGGGAGAAGGTCGGCTGACCGGCGCACTGCCGCATCTCAGATATGCCGGTCTTTCACCGGAAGCCCAGAGGGCGGCGTTTCTGGATATTATCTGGCGCGATCCGCTGGTGCGCGCGGCGCTTGAGCGGGCGCGGGAGATGGACCTGCCGGACTGGTGGCTCGTGTCCGGCATTCTCTATAATTCCGTCTGGAACCATCTCACGGGCAAGCCTTCCGGCCACGGCATCAAGGACATAGACCTGTTCTATTTCGACGATTCCGATCATTCCTACGAAGCCGAAGACGCTGTCATCAAGCGCGGCGAAGCGGCCTTTGCAGGCCTTGCCGTCCCGGTGGAAATCCGCAATCAGGCGCGTGTCCACCTATGGTTCGAGCAGCGTTTCGGCGCTGCTTATCCGAAGCCGACATCCGGCAAGGAAGGCGTCTCATACTTTGCCTCCAAGACCCATGCGGTTGCAACGAGGCTGGAGCCAGACGGGACGCTGCTTCTCCACGCGCCCTTTGGTCTCAACGACATTTTCTCATTTAACATCACGCCGAACCACGCGCTCGACAACAAAGCCACACACTATGGCAAGGCGGAGCGGCAGATGAAGCTGTGGCCCGAACTCACTTTCGTTCCCTGGTGAGCGGCGCGCCCGCGTTCACGACGGAGGCGCGGGCATCGTGATTCCGTGAATGGAGTGCAGTTCGTCAAGCCGGGCGAAATCCGGCGGGCCGGGCGGGAATTTGGCGACTTCGCGGAAGAATGCCTGAAAGTTGGCTCCGGGCGTGATAATCCAAGTGGTGCGCGCCGGCACAGCCCCAACATTGCGAAATCCATGATAGGTTCTGCGGGCGAAGTTGAGAACTGTTCCGGCGCTGGCCTTCACCAGGGCACCGCCGAGATGGACCTCGATCTCGCCTTCTTCAACCAGAACAATCTCGTCCTCCAGCGTATGGATATGCGGCGGCACAAACGCGCCCGGTGGTGATATCTGCTGAACGACATAGTAGTCGCCGCCGCTCTGTTCGCTGGTGATTTTCTCAATCACCTGATGTGCGCCGATCATGAATGTGCGCCCATCGCCGGGCAGCGCGATAAAAGCGGGCTTTGAAGCAGTCATGTTGTGGGTTCCCCGAATATCTGGTCAGCAGTTTTGTCGCCAAACGCAAAGCATACGGCAGCGAACGGCTGCACGCTAAGGGCTTTCAGTTCGTTTGCCATCATCAATTTGAATGATATGCCGCAGCTTCCAACAGCCTATTTCTGCGCCTTCAGCTCCGGTATCGAAATTACCCCGTCGCCATTGGCGTCGGCGCGGCGGAAGCCCATGCCATAGACGCCCCATTTCTTGACGCTGATCGCCTTCTCCGCGCCGATGGCGGCCATTTCGTTGATCAGGACGCGGAACTCTTTGCGGTCGATCAGCTTATCACCGTTTTTGTCGGCCCTGCGGAACGCCGCCGCCTCAGCCTCGGAATAGGCATTCGCGGTATGGACAAATGCGCCCGTTAACAACACCAAAATCAGGAGACGCAGCATCGCAGAGACTCCTACCGCGCAATAACCAGCAATCCCGCCATGATCAGCGCTGCGCCGATGGCAATTTTCCACGACAGCGGCTCCCCCAGAAACTGCCATGCGAGCAGCGGCACGACGCAGAATGTCAGCGCCATGAACGGGTAGGCGAAATTGAGCGGCACGCTTTTGAGGACATAAACCCAAATGATGGTCCCCAGTCCGTAGATCACAAGCGCCACAAGCAGGTAAGGATTGGCGGCAAGCCCGATCAGGCCGGAAAGATCAGCGCCCCCGGCGCTCGCGCTCGCAAGTTTGAACAGGACCTGACCCGCCGCTATCATCACCGGAGTCAGGACAAGCCCGGCCAGAACGGGCCATGGCAGCGCCGTCAGCATCAGGAGGCACTCTGCTTGTCTTCGCAGTAATAGATGTCACGCCCGATATCGACGCATGCATGGACCGGCGGCACGGGATGGACGGCGCGAAGGAACGAATGCGTGTAAGGGAAGAAGTTGAAGTGCGGGTTGAAGGAGTAGCGGTACTCGCGCTCGCGCGGAACAATGATGAGGACGCGCTTCTTGGCGATGCGTCTCAGTTCGGCAATTGACTGCCGGTATTCGAGCACATGCTCTATCACATGGGTGCAGATCACCGTGTCGAAAGCGCCGTCCTCAAAGGGCAGCGCCTCAATCTTGGCCGCCACATAGTCTATCCCGGGCAGCGCCGCCGCGTCGTCCACGACAAAATCGACGCCGGTCAACCGGCTAAGCTCAGGCCGCGCTTCCTTTATCCGCGACAAGAGCACGCCTGTGCCGCATCCGACGTCGCATACGCTGCCACCGCGCACATCGTTAATGATTCTGGATATGCAGGCTTCTGAATTGTCGGTGCCTTCATGCACGCGCGGATGTTCGCGGTACAGAAGTTCGTATTCGTCGGCGGTCAGGAACGGCGCGCGCTCACGGAACTTTGCAAGTTTGTCTATGTGAGGGCCCCAGGCGAGCTTTGCCGCTCGGCGGAACAGACCGGAATCGCGCAGGAACGGCGGCACAACGTCCTCAAGCACATAGCGGATGCGGTTTGTGGTCTCTCGGTTCATGTGTGTTCCCACGTATTTGGAATTTGTTGGTTCAGGCTGCGCGGCGCACCGGCTTTGAGTCAGAGCGGCGCTTTTCTGTTTCAACTGCCGCTCCATGTCTCAGTCCGCGCCGGGCCGGAATGCCCAGATAGGCCATTCGCTTCTGCTCAGCCCGGCCGCGCGCCACGGAATCGAGAATGAGGCCGGTGAACCAAGTCAGGAGAGAGATCGACATCAGCGACACGCCAAGGGTCCAGCTCGGCACTTTCAGCACAAGTCCGGTGCTCAGGAATTCCTTGATGACCGGCAGCATGAAACCGAACCCCACGCACGCGATGAATGCTGAGATGAGGCCAAAGAACCGCAGCGGCTGCGTTTCCTTCATCAGCCGCGCAAACATTCTGAGGATTTTGTATCCATCGCCGAAGGTTGAAAGTTTTGATTCCGATCCCTCTACACGCCGGCCATAGTCAAGCTCGATTTCGCTCACCGGCATCTTCAGCTGTGAGGCGTGCACGGACATTTCAGTTTCTATTTCAAATCCGCCCGACACAGCTGGAAAGCTTTTCACAAACCGGTGCGTGAACACGCGGTACCCGGAGAATATGTCGGAAAAATCATTGCCGAACAGGAACTGGTAGAGATTATTGAAAATCTTGTTGCCGAACGCGTGTCCCGCACGGCCCGCGTCGTCCGTCACGCCGCGGCGCACGCCGACCACCATGTCGGAGCGCTCGGTCAAAAGTGTGCGGATCAGATCCGGCGCGTCCTCCGGCGCGTAGGTGCCGTCTCCGTCCGCCATCAGGTAAATGTCGGCGTCAATGTCGGCAAACATGCGGCGCACCACATGGCCCTTGCCCTGCCGGGTCTCGCGCACGACATCTGCGCCGGCAAGCCGGGCGCGCAGCGCCGTCATGTCTTTGGAATTATTGTCGAACACAATGACCCGCGCCGTCGGCAAAACGCTGCGGAAGCGCTTCACCACGTCGCCGATCGTATGCTCTTCATTGTAACAGGGCAGCAGGATCGCAATGCTGTAGTCTGTGAACATGTCCGACATGATAAAATCCGCTGTCACATTCCTAACCGCCTGCAATTAGGCGGCGCACCCGCGACTAATGCCATTTCCAGGTTAAGGCATCGTTAGAACGCGCAATGACCGCCCGGATTTCACAGCCTAACCAGCGGTTAACGATGTTTTCGCAGATTGCCTGTTAAACCTGCGGCGAATCAAAAAAGGTGAACTTTGACTTTAACGCAAACCGGAGTGTCCAGCCGCAGCGGTGACGGCGGTGTCATCACGCTACTTGCGGCATTTGCCGCAGCCGCTGTTTTCACTTTGCTTGGCTGGGCGCAGCAATCTCCTTTTGAGGCGCCAGTTCTGCTGCGCGGCACCGACGACATGGTGCGCATGGTCGATGTGCGCGACTTCCTGAACGGTCAAAGCTGGTTTGACCAGATGCAGTACCGATTGGGGGTGGAGCCTGGAACGCTCATGCACTGGTCGCGCCTCATTGACGCGCCGGTCGCCGCGCTTGTGTTGATAGGAAGGATCCTGAACTTCGGCGACGGCGAGCGGTTCGCTTCCATTGCCTGGCCCTTCCTGACCTTCGCCGCCGCCTTTGCTGGTCTGTTCGCCGCCGTCCGGCGGGGTTCCGGCTCGCCAAACCTCTTGCCGACTCTGATAATCGGCGGCTTCGCCCTGACAGGAAGCGGTGTTTTCGACAGTGGCGTCATTGATCATCACAATGCTCAGCTGGCTTTGACCATCTGGCTGATTGCAAGCCTCATACCGGCACAGCGGCCGAACGTTGATTTTGCAGCCGCTGGAATCATCATGAGTGTCATGCTGGCCATCGGGATGGAGTCGCAGCCAATTGTGATCGCCGGGGCGGGCGCAATATTGGTTCGTTTGTGGCTTGAAGGCGACGTCCTTGCTGAATCCGTGCGGCGCTTTGGGCTGACACTGTCCCTTTCGACGGTTGCACTGTTCCTGACGCTTGTCGGGCCGCAGCATTACAGTTCAAAATTTTGCGATTCCCTGTCATTGCTTCAATTGGTCTGCGCAGGCGGAGGCGGAGTGCTGCTTTGGCTTTGCCTGCATCCCGCCGTCCGAAGGCATTTACCTGCCCCGCTGGTCAGCGCGCCCTTGCTGGCGGGCCTCGGCGTGGCGGCATTGGCGATCAGACTCTTTCCAGACTGCCTTCGCGCTCCTGGCGCGGGGCTTGACCCCAAACTGCGGCATTTCTGGTTTGACCAAGTCATCGAAACCCAGAGCGTCTTTCAAATTGCAATAATCGATCCTTGGCTGCTTCCCTATATGCATGTCCTTCCAATAATCGCCTGCGCTTCATTGTGCTGGCTGATTGCCAAGGGCCGGTCACGCTCTGTCCATGCGCCGCTCATGATATTCATCCTTGTCACCAGCGCAGTGACGCTTTTTCAAATGCGCGGCACGCAATATGCCGTGCCGGTCGCCGCGCTGGCGCTCTCGGTCATTGTGACACGGTTTGCCGAAGGGCACGGTAAAGAGCGGCCGGTCCTGCTGTTGGGCGCGATGGCGTTCAGCTGCATTCTGGTTTGGAAGTTCATCTCGACAGGCGCCATCGCCGTTTTCAGCGATGGCAAGACCGGCCCGCTGATTGCTTCTGATGATCCGGCGCCGTCGCAACAATGCGAATCTGCCGCATCAATTGCCAGCCTTAACGACCTGCCTGAGGGAACAATTGCCGGTTCAAACAATTTCGGGCCGCTCTTCCTGTTGCAAACCGTTCACCGGGTTATCGCCGGGCCATATCACCGCAATGTCGAAGGAAACCTCGCCTGGATCGACGCTATGACCGGCGCTCCACAGGATGCGCGCGCCACTCTGCAAAAGGCCGGGGTGACAATATTGGCCATCTGTCCAACCGAAGCGGACGAAACCAGCCTGACGAGCGAGGCCCCGGACGGTTTTCTGTCAAAGCTGATTTCGGGAAAATCCTTTGACTGGTTGGAACCCGTTCAGGACACAATGGATAAACCGCTCAAACTCTGGCGGGTCGCCGAATAGGGTCCCAGCGGCCGTTTGCGCGTCAGCGGACATCATTTCGGCAATGAGATTCGCGCCGCCGCGCCTTGCAGGCCCGTCGCGACCTCCTTATATGAGCCGCAACGGTTCGAGTCCCCGGCGGTTTTCTTCTGTAAACTGCCCGTTTCGAGCCAGGATTAGAGTTCTGACACACAGCATTTGGAGCCGCCTCCGGAACGCCGTTTTGGGTTCAGGCCGCTTGCAAAAACGGAGAGACAAATATGGCTAAAGTCATTGGCATTGACCTCGGCACCACCAATTCCTGCGTCGCCATCATGGATGGCAAAAATCCGAAAGTCATCGAAAACGCCGAGGGCGCGCGCACGACGCCGTCCATGGTCGCTTTCAATGACGACGGCGAGCGCCTTGTCGGCCAGCCGGCCAAGCGCCAGGCCGTCACAAATCCGGAAGGAACGCTGTTCGCAGTCAAGCGCCTGATGGGCCGCCGCCACAATGATCCGCTGGTCGAGAAGGACAAGGGCCTCGTCCCTTACAAGATCGTCAAGGCCGACAATGGCGACGCCTGGGTGCAGCCTAACAAGGACAAATATTCGCCTTCGCAGGTTTCCGCCATGATCCTGCAGAAGATGAAAGAGACGGCGGAAGCCTATCTCGGCGAAACTGTGGATCAGGCCGTCATCACGGTCCCTGCTTATTTCAACGACGCCCAGCGCCAGGCCACCAAGGACGCGGGCAAGATCGCCGGCCTTGAAGTGCTGCGCATCATCAACGAGCCGACAGCGGCCGCGCTCGCCTACGGCCTCGACAAGAAGTCGGCCGGAACGATCGCCGTCTACGACCTTGGCGGCGGCACGTTTGATATTTCCATCCTTGAGATCGGCGACGGCGTCTTTGAAGTGAAGTCGACCAACGGCGACACATTCCTCGGCGGCGAGGACTTTGACAACCGTCTGGTCCAGTATCTCGCCGGTGAGTTCAAGAAGGATCAGGGCATCGATCTGACCAAGGACAAGCTCGCTTTGCAGCGCTTGAAAGAAGCATCCGAGAAGGCCAAGATCGAGCTGTCGTCCGCGACGCAGACCGAAATCAACCTGCCTTTCATCACCGCCGACGCGTCCGGCCCGAAGCATCTGACGCTGAAGCTGACGCGCGCCAAATTCGAGAGCCTGGTCGATGATTTCGTACAGAAGACCATCGAGCCGTGCAAGGCCGCGATGAAGGATGCGGGCGTCAAGGCTTCCGACATTGACGAAGTGGTGCTTGTCGGCGGCATGACGCGCATGCCCAAAATCCAGGAAGTCGTGAAGAACTTCTTCGGCAAGGAGCCACACAAGGGCGTCAATCCGGACGAAGTCGTCGCCATGGGCGCCGCCATTCAGGCCGGCGTTCTGCAGGGCGACGTCAAGGACGTGCTGCTGCTCGACGTCACCCCGCTGTCGCTCGGCATCGAGACGCTCGGCGGCGTGTTCACCCGCCTGATCGACCGCAACACGACGATCCCGACCAAGAAGAGCCAGGTCTTCTCGACCGCCGAGGACAGCCAGTCGGCCGTCACCATCCGCGTCTCCCAAGGCGAGCGTGAAATGGCGGCGGACAACAAGATGCTCGGCCAGTTTGACCTTGTCGGCCTGCCGCCGGCCCCGCGCGGCATGCCGCAGATCGAAGTCACGTTCGACATCGACGCCAACGGCATCGTGCAGGTGTCAGCCAAGGACAAGGGCACCGGCAAGGAGCAGCAGATCCGCATCCAGGCCTCCGGCGGCCTCTCCGACGCCGACATTGAGAAGATGATCAAGGACGCTGAAGCCAACGCCGATTCGGACAAGGCCCGCCGCGAGCTGGTCGAAACCCGCAATCAGGCGGAAGCCTTGGTGCATTCGTCCGAGAAGTCGCTGAAGGAATTCGGCGACAAGGTCAGCGAGCCCGACCGCAACGCCATCACCGACGCGATCGCCGGTTTGAAGACTTCCGCTGAAGGCGAGGATGTCGAGGACATCAAAGCGAAGACACAGGTCCTGATGGACGCGTCGATGAAGCTTGGCCAGGCCATGTATGAGGCGCAGTCGGCGCAGGCGGAGGCCGATGCAGCGTCAGATGCCGCCAAGGACGCCTCTAACGACGATGTGGTTGACGCCGATTTCGAGGAAATCGACGACGAGGACGAGAAGAAGAAGTCGGCCTAACTGACGCGAGTTCGAACAAAGGCCCCTGAAACGGGGCCTTTTTTTACGCGTGCGGTTCAGCTTCTATTCCAGAACCTTCGGCCAATTGCTATTCGCCGCCGCGACATTGCCGGGAATGTCGGTGCGCCAGTTCTCGCGCACCGCTTCTGAATAGTTCAAATACAGCTTGCCTTCGTTCACCGTCCAGGCCGTCGGCTCGCCCTTGGCGAGCGCGCCTTTGGACAGCGCGAAGGCGCAGTAGCCGCCATATTGCGGCGCGTACTTCTCAGGCGAGGCGGTGAAGGCGTCGCGGTTGGCGGCGCTGGCGAAGCGCCATTCCGCGCCTTTCCATTTCGTCGAAAATTCCTTGCTGCCTTCGACAGGCGTGCCGGAGAAGTAGGATACGGAATCATACCCGCCCGCTCCAACGCCTTCGACGAGGCCGGTGAATATTTCGGCTTTGCCGGCAAAGGCCGGGACGGACATCAGGAATGCGGGCGCGAGCGTGGCGAGGGCGATCAGGGTGCGGCGGTTCATGGATAAGCTCCTGTTTACGGAATTCACACATAGAAGCAATGCGGTTGCGGCGCGAAACACAAGGCGGGCCGCCGCATTCACGTCTTCGCGAGGCGTTGCGTCATCTGATTTCCATGGACAAATGCGACTCTCCCGCGCAATCTTCAAATGTAGCTGGGAGGCCGAGCATGGACAATATCAGACTGGCGCTGTCGGCGCGGATATTTCCGCTGACATTCTCGCTCTTCGCCGCAGCGCTGCTGGCGCTCTGGATGCTGGCCTCGCCCGGACACTTTTCCGCGCTGATCCTGCCGCTTCTAATCTTTGCCGCGCTTTCCACCGTCGGCCTGCGCGACATCACCCAGACCAAGCGCTCGATCCTGCGCAACTATCCAATTTCCGGCCATGCCCGCTACATCATGGAGGAAATCCGCCCCAAGATCCGCCAATATTTCTTCGAAGGCGAGAAGGACGGACGGCCCTTCCCGCGCGACAAGCGCTCGCTGGTCTATCAGCGCGCCAAAGGCCAGCTCGACAAGCGACCGTTCGGCACGGAGTTTGACGTATATGAGCCGAAGTACGAGTGGATGTCGCATTCCATGGCGCCGACGCATGTCGACAACACAAATTTCCGCGTTTTGATCGGCGGGCCGGACTGCACGCAGAAATACGACGCATCGGTGCTCAACATCTCCGCAATGAGCTTTGGCTCGCTCTCGGCCAACGCCATCCGCTCGCTCAACAAGGGCGCAAAGATGGGCGGTTTCGCGCATGACACCGGCGAGGGCGGCGTCTCGCCCTATCACCGCGAACATGGCGGCGACATTATCTGGGAGATCGGCTCCGGCTATTTCGGCTGCCGTAATGCGGACGGTTCGTTCTCGCCGGAAAATTTCGTCAAGACCGCAACGCTGCCGCAGATCAAGATGATCGAGATCAAGCTCAGCCAAGGGGCCAAGCCCGGCCATGGCGGCGTCCTGCCGGCGGCGAAAATCACCGAGGAAGTGTCGCGCATAAGAGGCGTGTCGATGGGCCGCGACTGCATCTCTCCCGCCGCCCATCCGGCCTTCTCGACGCCGCTGGAGCTGATGGCATTCATCACGCAGCTGCGGGAGCTCTCCGGCGGCAAGCCGGTCGGCATGAAGCTGTGCATCGGCCAGAAGCACGAGTTCCTCGCCATGGTCAAAGCCATGCTCAAGACCGGCGTGACGCCGGATTTCATTGTCGTCGACGGCAAGGAGGGCGGCACCGGGGCCGCGCCGTCCGAGTTCATCGACCATATGGGCATGCCTTTGCGCGAGGGGCTGACTTTCGTGCATTTCGCCCTGGTCGGCGCGGGGTTGCGCGACAGGATCAAGATCGGCGCGTCGGGCATGATGATCTCGGCCTTCGACATCGCCCGCACGATGGCATTGGGGGCGGATTGGGTGAACATGGCGCGCGCCTTCATGTTCGCCGTCGGCTGCATCCAGAGCCAGACCTGCCACACCGACCATTGCCCGACCGGCGTCGCGACGCAGGACAAGGACCGCCAGCGCGCCATCGTGGTGCCGGACAAGGCGAGCCGCGTGAAGCAGTTTCACGAGAAAACTTTGATGGCGCTCGCCGAAGTCGTCGGCGGCGCGGGCCTGACCCACCCGTCGCAGTTCCGCCGCTTCCATTTCCACAAGCGCACCGGCGAGGCGGAGATACTGTCCTTCATGGACCTTTATCCGCCGCTGAAGAAGGGCGAGCTGCTGGAGGGGACGCAGGACCGGCGATTCAAGCGGGCCTGGGCGAGGGCGCAGGCGGAGACGTTCGCGGCGGCGCATGGGGGGTGAGGCGCAAGCTCCCTCATTATCACGCCCCGTTTCCGGTCTGAATCATTGAGTTCCAAGGGACGTGCAGGGCGTATGGTCCTGCCGAAAGGAACTGAAAAAACGTGTGGCTCGCCACACGCCCTGCCACGGCTTTTTGCCCGGGCTGGCGCATGGGACGCTCCGGTAAGAGCATGCGAAGGCCAGGAGGGACATGGCTAAGGGACTCCGCCCGCCGGGATAACCACACCCGGCTGCCATAGGCCGCCCGCTCCCCCGAATGCCGGTTGATCACCCGGTCCCCATGAGAGCAGCGGGGTCAGTATGCGGCAAGAAGTGAG
>JANMMM010000342.1:0-3027 GCA_031373225.1 Phyllobacteriaceae bacterium
GCGCCAGCCCGGGCAAAAAGCCGTGACAGGGCGTGTGGCGAGCCCACACCCATTAGGTTAGTTCCATACGGCAGGACCACGCGCCCTGGACTTCCCTCAATGACCAGACCGGAAACGGGGCGTGGTGACGGAGGAGGCTGCTCTGCTTCCTTCAAGCTGACATGTCCGCCGAGGTCTTGGTGAAAAGGGAAGCTTAAGCGAAGACAACCCCGTGAGGGGACCAAATCAGGCTGCGATCAGCGCCTCAATGCCACAATATAAAGCCGAAGCAAGCTCCGGCTTTTTGCTTCACATGAATGATAGGGAGCAGTCAGCGCCCATTTTGATTCAGCCAACAACCTCGGTCCCTGAGAACCAATAAGCCATCTCTTCCTTCGCGGTCTCCGGGGCGTCGGAGCCGTGCACGGAGTTTTCGCCGATCGACAGGGCATGGACCTCGCGGATCGTGCCGTCGGCGGCGTTGGCGGGGTTGGTGGCGCCCATGACTTCGCGGTTCTTGGCAATGGCGTTCTCGCCTTCCAGCACCTGGACCACTGTCGGGCCGGACGACATGAATTCAGTCAGTTCTCCAAAGAAAGGACGGTCCTTGTGAACGGCGTAAAACCCCTGCGCCTCGCGCAGGCTCATCCAGACGCGGCGGGAGGCGACGACACGCAGGCCGGAATCCTCGAGCATTTTGGTGATCGCGCCGGTGAGATTGCGGCGGGTCGCGTCCGGCTTGATCATGGAAAAGGTGCGTTCAATCGCCATTTTGAAATCCTGTTGGTTGGGCCAGAGGGCTTGGGAAGTGCGGCGTCTATAGCCAGACCTTCCGGTATTGCCAAGTGGCCGAAAAGGCTCACGAGCGGAGCGCCGCCGAAAGCGACCTAATATGGTCCGGCCCGATGCCGCAGCAGCCGCCGAAAATGGAAGCCCCTGTCCTGCGCCATTCCTTCGAGCGCGCCACCAGATCGTCCGGTGATATCACATTGACGAACTGCCAGTCGGGCATTTTGAAATAGCCGCTTTCAGGATAAGCGCCGAGCGGGCCATTCCAGCTCCGCCGGACGATTTCGAGCGCTGCGCCAGTGTCATTTGGCGATGTGTGCATGATGGTAATGACAGCGGGATTGAGTGCGGCCAGATGCGGCGCAAAATCCTCAAGCAGCCAGTCCGGGCGGCCAAAACCGGTGAGCGCGCCATCGTCGCGCCGCTCCGCGGAAATGCCGATCCAGACCGGCAGCCCCGTCTGCATAGCCGCTTCACTGGCCCAGACAGCATAGTCGCCGTCGCGCATCATTTCCATCATGATGAGATCAGCGCCCGCCGCAGCCAGCCCGTCGGCCTTGCGGCGGAACAGGCGGCGCGCCTCGGCCTGCGGCCATTCGCGCGACAGGTTTGTGCGGTCAGAGCCGGCTTGCAGAGGGCGCATGGTGGACATGGAGCCGGCGACGGCAACACCCTTGTCCTTCGCCGCCTCTTTGGCCATCGCGACGGCTGTGCGGTCAATTTTAATGAGATCATCATCGCGGCCGAGCGCATTGAACAAAAGCGCGCTTGTGGCGAACGTGTTGGCGGTGATCACTTCCGCGCCGGCCGCGATATAGTCGTCATGCACGGCGCGGACGATGTGCGGATGGGTCAGATTGACTTCGGCGCACCAGGTCTCGCCGCTCATCGGCGCGCCGCGGTTCTGGATGTCCGTGCCGGTGCCGCCGTCGAGAATGATGGTCTGGCCAAGATTCAGCTTCGTCGCGATCTGCTCATACATGTTTGTCCGCCCCGGCGGCCATTCGATTTGAAGCGGCCCGCCTTTCTGGTAATGGCAAATCCGCCAATGGCAAGGGAAGATATATGAAAGCGCATTTCCAGATGTTCGCCGCCTATAATCAATGGGCGAACGCGCTCATCTATGGCGCCGCAAGGCAGCTGCCGGAAGAGGATTACCGGCTGGACCGGGGCGCGTTCTTCAAATCAGTGCATGGCACGCTGAACCACATACTCGTGGCCGACCGTATCTGGATGAAGCGCTTCACCGGCGAGGGCGACGCGCCGAAGGGGCTGGACGCGATAATCAGTGAAGACATTGAAACGCTTTCGATTGCAAGAGAGCGGGAGGACACACGCATCATTGACTGGATCTCAGGCGCGGACGGTAAATCCTTTGCCGGTCGCTTCAGCTATATGACTGTCACCGACATGCGCACGATCAGCCAGCGGCTCGCCCCGGTGCTTGCGCACTTTTTCAATCACCAAACCCATCACCGGGGACAGGCCCACGCTCTTCTGACCGGTTTTGCGCTGGATGCGCCAAGCCTAGACCTCGTGTATTTCCAGCACAGCAAGGAAGGGCGCAAGTGGGCTTAACGAGGCCGCGCCAAGACCCCGCCCGTCACCGCTTCCCTCACGCCCGTCGTCTCCGGAAATGTCAGCGGCAGGCCTTTGAGGCTGCGCACGGCGAGATAGGCCCAAGCCTCCGCCTCCATTGCGCCGCCGTTGAGGCCGCACTGCTCGGCTGTGACAACCCGCGCCGCCTGATGCGACGCGAGGTCCGCCAGGTCGCTCATGATGGCGGCGTTCTTGCGTCCGCCACCGCAGATGATCCAGAGGCCAGGTTTTTCTGGAAAGTGACGCGCCGCCGCCATGATGGCTTCGGCGCTGACCCGCGCCAGGGTGCGCGATCCGTCGGAGAGTTCAAGACCGTCCACCAGATCAAGATCGAAGTCATTGCGGTCGAGCGACTTGGGCGGCGCTTTGCGGAAAAACGGATCGGCGAGATAGGCGTCGACCAGCTCAGCATGAATGCCGCCTTCCGCCGCGATGCGGCCGCCGTCGTCGAAGGGGATTCCGGCATGGCGCTCAACCCATTGATCAATCAATGCGTTTCCCGGACCGGTGTCGAACGCGATCGGCGGATGATCCCGCCGCACATAGGTAATGTTGGAGATGCCGCCGATGTTGACGAAACAGACCGGTTTGCCGCGATGCCACGAAGGTTCGAGGCTCGCCGCCAAAGCTGCATGGTAAACGGGCACGAGTGGCGCGCCC
>JANMMM010000344.1:0-14017 GCA_031373225.1 Phyllobacteriaceae bacterium
GCGCCAGCCCGGGCAAAAAGCCGTGACAGGGCGTGTGGCGAGCCCACACCCATTAGGTTAGTTCCATACGGCAGGACCACACGCCCTGGACTTCCCTCAATGACCAGACCGGAAACGGGGCGTGGTGCGGAGAAAATATGCGCTCAGATCAGCCGTGCGTTGATCAAAAGATGCGCGGCAATGCTGGCCGCATAGCCGAGGGCCACGGCCCAGGTCCATCTCAGATGGCTGGAAAATGTGTATTGCCCCTTCGACTGGCCCATCAGCGCCACCCCCGCCGCCGAGCCGATGGACAGAATCGAGCCGCCGACGCCGCAGGTCAGCGTGATCAGCAGCCACTGACCCTCGGACATCTGCGGGTCCATGGTCAGCACGGCGAACATCAGCGGGATATTATCGACAATGGCCGACAGCGCGCCAATGATGATGTTCGCCGCCGTCGGCCCCAAGCCGGCATACAAATATTCGGACGCTTGGCCGAGATAACCGATCACGCCGAGCCCGCCAACGGCAAAAATGATGCCGAAGAAAAACAACAGCGTGTCCCATTCCACCCGCTGCACCTGCGCGAACGAGTCGAGCACCATGTCCTCATCGTCGCGCCGCCTGCCCTTGCGCTGCAGGAAGTAGGACCAGATCTGCAGATATCCAAGACCGAGCATCATGCCGAGCGCGGGCGGCAGGTGCAGGAAATTTTTGAAGGAAACGGCGGTGAAAATCGTCGCGGCGAAAAGCGCGACAACGCCCCATGCCCCCGGCTTCAAGCGCGCCCGGTCCTCATGCTGCGCCGGCTTCGTCTTCGGCACGCCAAATTGCATGATCGCCGCAGGCACAATGAAATTGACCGCAGCTGGAATGAACAGCGCGAAGAACGCCCAGAATTCCAGTTTTCCCTTCTGCCAGACCATCAAGGTCGTGATGTCGCCGAACGGCGAGAACGCCCCGCCCGCATTGGCCGCCACCACAATATTGATGCAGGCGACGGCGACGAAAGCCTTCGACCCGGAGCCGATGGCCAGCACCACCGCGCCTATCACCAGCGCCGTCGTCAGATTGTCGAGCACAGAAGACAGAAAGAAGGATGCGATGCCCGTCAGCCAGAACAGCTGCCGGTAGCCGAGGCCAAGCCCGACAAGCTTTGCCCGCAACACATCAAACACCCGCCGCTCCTCAAGCGTGTTGACATAGGTGATCGCCACGAGAAGAAACAGGAACAGCTCGGCGAATTCCTCAATGACCCCCTGCGCCAGAAGATGCGAGTCGTCGGCCTTTCCGGCCTGCGAGTAAGCGATGCCGATCAGGAGCCAGATCAGCCCGGCCGCCATCACAACGGGCTTGGATTTGCGCAGATGCAGCGGCTCTTCGAAAATGACGAGCGCGTAGGCGGAGAAAAAAATCACAAGGCAGAGAATGCCGGTCCAATGCGATGTCAGGTCAAGCGATACGGTGCCCGTGCTGGCGGCGGCGGGCGCGCAGAAAATCAGCCCTGCAAAAATCAACAGTATCAGGGTGCGGAACATGGGCGGGTCTCCGGGTTCGATAAGAGCTATAGCTTCGCCGTTCAGCGCTGTAAAACGCCGCTGTGCGAATTGAAACATGCCGCCGCCGCGCCTAAATATGAGCGAGCGCAAAACGGCCGCCGCTTCGGCCCCAAGGAGACCGGATGAGCCTGCCTCTGCGCCTTTCCACTTCCATCAAGGAGTTTCTCGACAGCGAAGCATCGGGCGGCATCGTCCTGATGATTGCCGCGGCTCTGGCGCTCATCATCGCCAACACGCCCTGGGCCGCCACCTACTTTGATATTCTGCACACCTATGTCGGCGGCCTCTCGGTTCTGCATTGGATCAACGATGCGCTGATGGCGGTTTTTTTCCTGTTGGTCGGGCTTGAAATCAAGCGCGAGTTTATTGGCGGCGAGCTGGCGACATGGAAACAGCGCGCGCTTCCAGCCTTTGCGGCGTTGGGCGGCATGGCCGTCCCGGCGCTGTTCTATGTCGCGCTCAATGCCTCGACCCCGGAAACGCTGCGCGGCTGGGCCATCCCGTCCGCCACCGACATCGCCTTCGCCCTTGGGATTTTGGCGCTCTTAGGCAGGCGCGTGCCAGTGTCGCTGAAAATTTTCCTCGCCGCGCTCGCCATAATCGACGACCTCGGCGCCGTCATCATCATAGCCCTGTTTTATACGACGCAGATTCATCTTTGGGCCTTGGGCGGCGTTGCGGTGGTGACGGCGGCGCTCATCGCCCTAAATCTCATGGGCGTCAAACGCCTCGTCTTTTATTTGCCGCTCGGCGTCGCTCTCTGGTATTTCATGCACGAATCCGGCGTCCATGCGACGCTTTCCGGCGTGGTTCTGGCGCTGACAATTCCAACGGACCGGTCCGGCCATTCCCCGCTGCACCGGCTGGAACATGGTCTGCAAAAATGGGTCGCCTTCGCCATCGTGCCGCTGTTCGGCTTCGCCAATGCCGGCGTGTCGCTCGCGGGCATCAGCCTCGCTGCGCTCACCCATCCCGTCACGCTCGGCATCGCTGCCGGCCTGTTCCTCGGCAAGCAGATCGGCGTCTTCGCCGCCACGAAATTGGCGGTCATGTCCGGCGTGACGGAACCTCCGCGCGGCGCCTCATGGCTGCAAGTCTACGGTGTCAGCATTCTGTGCGGTGTCGGCTTCACCATGAGCCTGTTCATCGGCCTGCTGGCCTTTCCCGAGGACGAGGTGATGGCGGACGCGGTGAAGATCGGTGTGCTGATGGGATCGGTTGCTTCGGGATTGGCGGGAGCGGGAATATTGATATGGGCGGGGCGACCGTCCGAAGCGCCGCGCTCCTGACTCTCTTCGTCAGCAACTCGCTTCAGGTTATTTTATCCCCCTCCGGAAAACCTGTAGTATCTTCGGAAGTTCAGGCCCTGATGGAACCGGAGAAACAATTGTGCCCGCTCAAGATTTTGATTTCCTGTTTGGCGCTTGGAGCGTCCGGCACCGGCGCTTGAAGGAGCGGCTGAACGGGAGCGATGAATGGGAAGAGTTCGCCGGGACAAGCGCAACGCGGCCGATTCTGGACGGAAGCGGCAACATTGAGGATCACTTCATTGAGTTCCCCGGCGGGCCCTATCGCGCGGCAGCGATGCGCTCCCACGACGCCGTGTCTGGCACATGGGCGATCTGGTGGCTCGACGCGCGGCATCCGCATGTCATGGACGTGCCGGTTGTCGGGCGCTTTGAAAACAGCGTAGGGACCTTTCTCTCTGACGACATGATCGACGGCTTGCCGATAGGCGTGCGGTTTATCTGGTCGGATATCCAAAAGGACTCCTGCCGCTGGCGGCAGGCGTTTTCGGCAGACGGCGGTAAGACTTGGGAGGAGAATTGGATGATGGATTTCGCGAGGATCCGGTAGACCATCTGCCGTCATCCGGCGGCTCTGGCCTTGCCCCGAACCGGAAGACTGTGCTACTATGTGCACAATTTCGAGCAAGCACGGCGTCGCAATGACAAAAACCGAAACGATCACCATCCGCGTCTCGTCCGACCTGCGCGCCAAGCTTGAGCTGCTGGCGGAAAACACAAGACGTTCAAAAAGCTTTCTGGCGGGCGAAGCTGTGAGCCGTTTTGTGGAATCGGAATCGGAAATTATCGACGGCATCAAACAGGGAATGGCTGATATCAAAGCGGGGCGCGTGGTTACCCACGATGCCGCGATGAAGCGCATCCGGGCGACCATTGCCAATCCACGTGCGCTTCCGGTTAAAAAGTCGGCCGAATGCGCTCTGTCGAGTGGTCAGACATAGCGCTTGCCGACTTTGACGAGCAGATCAATTTCATTGCGCTCGCCAGTCAGAAGAATGCCAGCCTTGTGGCTGACCGCATCGAGCAGGCAATCGCCCTGCTGCAGACCGCTCCGACCGGCAGATTTGGCCGCATTCACGGAACTTATGAGAAATTTGTGTCCAAGACATCAATCATTATTGCCTACCAGCTCGATTCCCAAAGCAATATCAGCATCGCCCGCATCATCCACGCGGCCCGCGACTGGCCGCATGGCCGATGGCCGGATGAATAACCCCTTCCCTTTCCCGCCATTTTCCCCTATACGCCCGACAGCAACGCGCCATGCGCCTGCTTTTCACGGCCCTTGCTGGACGACATCCCGGCTCCGGGCGCCCCAATCCTCTGATAAGAAAGGATATTCCGATGTCGATTACCGCAGAGCGCAAGCAGGCGCTCATGAAAGAACATGCCACGACGGAAAATGACACCGGTTCGCCTGAAGTGCAGGTCGCCGTTCTTTCCGAGCGCATCACAAACCTGACCGAGCATTTCAAGACGCACAAGAAGGACAACCATTCGCGCCGCGGATTGCTGACCCTTGTCGCCACCCGCCGGTCGCTCCTCGATTATTTGAAGCGCAAGGACGCCGGTCGTTATCAGGGTCTGATTTCGAAACTCGGCCTGCGCCGCTAAGATCTATTTTGGCGGAGACGCAAGTTTCCGCCAAATTTCGATGGGCAATGTCGCCCAATCCCTCCGCGTAAAAATGTTGGAGGAAGCCTGAACCCGAATGGGGCAGGATTGTCAGCGTCCCGCTGCTCAACTGCGGAACCCTTACTGTCTTGCCCGTGCCGTGTTCGCAAACGAAACGCATGAATCTGCCCGGCGCCGAAGCGCGCGGGCGCAAGACAGGAATCTATCAATGTTTAAAACACACCGTGTTGAAATCGAGTGGGCAGGCCGTCCGCTTATTCTTGAAACCGGCAAGATCGCCCGTCAGGCCGACGGCGCGGTTCTGGCCACCTATGGCGAAACAGTCGTTCTGGCCACCGTCGTTTCGGCCAAGTCGCCAAAGCCGGGGCAGGACTTCTTCCCGCTAACCGTCAACTACCAGGAAAAGACCTATGCCGCCGGCAAGATTCCGGGCGGCTATTTCAAGCGCGAGGGCCGACCATCGGAGCACGAAACGCTGGTTTCGCGCCTGATCAACCGCCCGATCCGGCCGCTGTTTCCGGATGGCTACAAGAATGACACGCAGATTGTCATCACCGTCATGCAGCATGACCTTGAAAACAATCCTGACATCGTCTCGATGATCGGCGCCTCCGCCGCGCTGTGCCTGTCCGGCGTTCCCTTCATGGGTCCGATCGGCGGCGCGCGCGTCGGCTATGTCAACGGCGAATACATTCTCAACCCGCATATCGACGAAATGCCAGAATCCTCGCTCGACCTCGTCGTCGCCGGCACGCAGGATGCCGTCCTGATGGTGGAGTCGGAAGCCAAAGAGCTGTCCGAAGACATCATGCTCGGCGCTGTCATGTTCGGCCACAGAGGCTTCCAGCCGGTGCTCGATGCGATCATCAAGCTCGCCGAAGCCGCCGCCAAGGATGCGCGCGATTTCACACCGGACGATTATTCCGATCTCGAAGCCCAAATGCTGAAAGTGGCCGAGACGGATCTGCGCGCGGCCTACAAGATCATCGACAAGCAGGACCGTTACACCGCCGTTGACGCCGCCAAGGCCAAGGTCAAGGCGCATTTCCTCCCCGAGGGCGTGGAAGCCACAATGTGGAACGCCGAACAGGTCGGCGTCGTGTTCAAGAGCCTGCAGGCGAAAATCGTCCGCTGGAACATTCTCGACACCAAGAGCCGCATCGATGGCCGTGATCTTTCCACTGTTCGCAAAATCGTCTCGGAAGTCGGCATCCTGCCGCGCACCCATGGTTCCGCCCTGTTCACACGCGGCGAAACCCAGGCCATCGTGGTTGCCACGCTCGGCACCGGCGAAGACGAGCAATATGTTGACTCGCTGACCGGCATGCACAAAGCGACCTTCATGCTGCATTACAATTTCCCGCCCTATTCGGTCGGTGAAACCGGCCGCATGGGATCGCCCGGCCGCCGCGAAATTGGCCATGGCAAGCTCGCCTGGCGCGCCATCAACCCGATGCTGCCGCCAAAGGAAGCCTTCCCCTACACGCTGCGCGCCGTCTCTGAGATCACCGAGTCCAACGGCTCGTCGTCAATGGCCACTGTCTGCGGCACCTCGCTGGCGCTGATGGATGCGGGCGTGCCGCTGATCCGTCCCGTCGCGGGCATCGCCATGGGGCTCATCAAGGAAGGCGACCGTTTCGCGGTCCTTTCCGACATTCTCGGCGATGAAGATCATCTCGGCGACATGGATTTCAAAGTGGCCGGCACCGCCAACGGCATCACAGCGCTGCAGATGGACATCAAGATCGAAGGCATCACCGAAGAGATCATGCAGGTCGCGCTGACACAGGCGAAAGACGGCCGCATTCATATCCTCGGCGAAATGGCCAACGCGCTGACGGAAGGCCGCGCCGAGCTCGGCGAGTTCGCCCCGCGCATCGAAGTCATGAACATTCCGGTCGATAAAATCCGTGAAGTCATCGGCTCCGGCGGCAAGGTCATCCGCGAAATCGTCGAAAAGACCGGCGCAAAGATCAACATCGAAGACGATGGCACGATCAAGATCGCATCGAGCAACGCCAAGGAAATCGAAGCCGCGAAGAAGTGGATTCACTCGATTGTGGCCGAGCCGGAAGTTGGAGAAATTTACGAAGGCACGGTCGTCAAGACCGCCGAGTTCGGCGCCTTCGTCAATTTCTTCGGCCCGCGCGACGGCCTTGTGCATATCTCGCAGCTTGCCTCGGACCGGGTCAACAAGACGTCGGACGTTGTCAAGGAGGGCCAGAAGGTCTGGGTCAAGCTCATGGGCTTCGACGAGCGCGGCAAGGTCCGCCTCTCCATGAAGGTTGTCGATCAGGCGACCGGCAAGGAACTGACCAAGGAACAGGCCGAAGCCGCCGCTGCTGAGTAGTCAGAGCGACGCGGGTAAAATCAGGGCGCGGGTCACTCCGCGCCCTTTGCTTTGGAGGATGGATTGGACGACGGCGCGGTCAAAACCCTGTTTCTGCCGTTTGAAAACGGCGCCCTGCCGCTTTCGGTGGAAGGCGCTCGCTTTCTGTTTCTCAACGCCGCGCTGCCGCCAGTCTCGGATCATGACTGGAAAGGCAGACTGGACTGCGCCCAAGGCTTTCGGACGGATTTCCTCTCGCTTAAAAGTGCGGGATTTCAGGTGGCGCCTCAGGTCGGCGAGGGACAATTCTCCGGCGCGCTGGTTCTCCTTGGCAAGCACCGCGATCTGAACCGCAGCAACATTTATAGAGCGTTGCAACAGACATTGCCCGGCGCACCGGTGCTGGTCGCGGGCGCGAAAACGACCGGCATCCAGGCTATGCGCAAAGAGATGAGGGAGCTTCTGCCGGTTGAACAGGCGCTGTCGAAAAATCACGCGCAGGTCTTCTGGTGTCTGCGCCCCGAAAGCTGGGTATCGCCGTCTGTTGCGGTGCAACAGACCGTCGGCGCGGACGGTATGCAGTTCGAAACCGCCCCCGGCATGTTCTCGCACAAAGCGGCGGATGCGGGATCGCAGATGCTTGCCCGGCACTTTGGCGAGGTAAAAGGCAAAGCGGCCGATTTCGGAGCGGGCTGGGGCTATCTCTCGGTCATGCTCTTGAAGAATGCGCCAGGCGTCGCTGTGCTTGATGTGTTCGAGGCCGATTATGCCTCGCTGCAAGCGGCAAAGACAAATTTGGATTTATTTGGCGGCCAGACGCCTGCATCTTTCTATTGGCATGACCTCTTGGCGGAGCCGGTTTCCGCCGCCTATGACGCCATCATCATGAACCCGCCGTTCCACACAGGCCGCAGCGCTGAGGCCTCCATCGGCCAGGTCATGATCGCCGCTGCCGCTAAGGCGCTGAAACCGGGCGGACGGCTGCTGATGGTGGCGAACAGGGAACTGCCGTATGAAGACACGCTGCAGCGCGCCTTCCGCAGGTTCGAGCGGATAGACGAAGACCGTCATTACAAAGTCGTTAGGGCAATAAAGTAGCGCCGCCTCAGTGCAGCAGCGCTGCGCGCCGCAGCTGATAATTTTCGCGCGTCGTGATTGGCAGCGGCTTGCCGAACAGATAGCCCTGCGCCGAGTTGCAGCCTGCGGCCATCAACAGCGTCACCTGCGCCTGGTTCTCCACGCCCTCGGCGATGGTCTCCACGCCAAGCGCCCGCGACAGGCCGACAATGGTCGAAATGATCGCCCCGGTATTGCTGTTGGTTTCAATGCGGCTGACGAAGGAGCGGTCGATTTTCAGCTTCTGGAACGGCAGGTCGGAAAGATAAGTCAAGTTTGAATAGCCCGTGCCAAAATCGTCAACAGCGACCGACACGCCCATTTTGGCAAATTCACCCAGGATCAGCGCGGTCTTCTCCTTGTCTTCCATTAACAGGCTTTCGGTGATTTCAAGCTCAAGTCGCCGAGGTTCAAGGCCGCTCTCGGCCAGCGCCGAGCGCACCACTTCCACCATGTCGCTGAGCAAGAATTGCGCGGGCGACAGATTGACTGCGACGAAACAGTCATCTGGCAGATGCTTGGCATCCGAACAAGCCTTGCGCAGCACCCAGTCGCCGAGCGGTGCGATCATGCCGGTTTCTTCGGCGACGGGGATGAATTCAATAGGATGCACAGCGCCCTTTTCCGGATGCTGCCAGCGCACCAACGCTTCATAACCGGCGATTCTTCCTGTCGTCAGATCCAGCTGCGGCTGATAGTGCAGCTCGAAATCACGGCGCTCCAAGGCAATCTGCATCTCGGCTTCAATCCAGCGCCGGTGATCGGCGACTCGGCCGATTTCGGGTTCAAACATGACCCAGTTGCCGCGGCCAAGTGCCCGGGCTCTGTGCACGGAAAGATTTGCTTTGCGCAGCAGGCCAACCGCGTCGGCATATTCTTCATTGATTTCCGCGCCGCCGGTTGACGCGGATATGATCACACGGCGGCCTTCGACTATGTAGGGATTGCACAGCGATGCCACCATTGCGTCGAGCATGATTTCAAGCGTCGGCAAAGCGTCGCCGTCCGACAAGATGATGCCAAACTCGCTGATAGCCAACCGTCCGATCACAGCGCCCTTCGGCATGCATTGTTTGATGCGCTCGGCAGCGGTCAACACCAGTTGGTCCCCCGTCCGGTAACCCAGAGCATCGTTCAGTTGTTTGAACCGGTCAATTTCGACGTTGAAAAAATAGGCGGTCGTCTTTTGCTTCTTGGCCTCGTCGGCCATTTTGGCCATTTCGACCAGGAAAGAATTGCGTGAGATCAAGCCGGTCAACGCATCCGTCTC
Source organism: Phyllobacteriaceae bacterium (assembly GCA_031373225.1). Classification (GTDB taxonomy): domain Bacteria; phylum Pseudomonadota; class Alphaproteobacteria; order Rhizobiales; family Rhizobiaceae; genus JANOYJ01. The sequence goes on from JANMMM010000344.1 coordinate 9,199, forward strand.
TGCTGCCACGCGCACTTCGGTGGCGTGGGCGTCAATGCCGGAAAAGAATGCCAGCGCGCAGCCCGCCGCCGAAAGCGCCGAAAGGCCGGTGATGATTGTTGCGATCGCAATATTTTCGACGCCATGGCCCGCGCCAAATCCGGTCGTGTGCGCCCAAAATCCCAGAATGCCTCCGCCAATTCCCGAAGACAGAATCGTCGTGAGTTTGAACAAATTGCTGCGCTTGGTCTTTTCGCCCTTTAACATATGTAGTCTCCGCTTGCGGCAGACACTACGGGAGAAAACTTAATTCAGCGCGTTGCCGATAGATTGGATTTTAAGGAAATGCCGAATTTTTAACATCAGGAGGCGCGGCGTAGAGGCACACTTCTGACCTTAATCTGCGAAAGCGGCAGGGGCTTTCCGTGTAAAAATCCCTGGATCACGTTGCAGCCCGCCGCCTTCAGCAATATTTCCTGCTCCGCCGTTTCCACGCCTTCCGCCACCGCGGTCGCCCCAAGCGCGCGGGCCAGAGCAATAATGGCCGAAACAATCTGCGCCATATGCGAATCGGTTTCGATCCGGTCGATGAAGCTCTTGTCGATTTTCAGCTTCTTGAACGGGATATCCGCCAAATAGCCGAGATTGGAATAGCCTGTGCCGAAATCGTCAATGGCGATAGACGTGCCGAGCGCAGAAAGCCCTTGGAACAATTCCGCAGCCTTGGCCCGGTCCTCGATAAGCGTTGATTCGGTGACCTCCAGCTCAAGCCGAGCAGGCTCAAGCCCGGTTTTGCGAAGAGCATCCTCAACCGTTTTGAGGATATCTCCATTCAGGAACTGCATCGGCGACAGATTGACAGACACTGTCAGATGCGAGGGCATCGTGATCGCGTCGCGGCATGCCTGCAGGATGGCCCAGCGGCCAAGCGTGTTGATAAAGCCGTTTTCCTCGGCAACCTGAATGAAATCCAGCGGCGGAATATACCCCTTGGTCGGATGTTTCCAGCGCAGCAACGCTTCATAGCCAAGCACTGAGCCGTCCAGGATGTTGACCTGCGGCTGATAGTAGAGGCTGAAATCGCCGCGTTTCAGAGCGCCGCGCAGCTCCACTTCAATCCACCCGCGGTACTCTTCGCGCACGGTCATTTCCTGCGAGAACAGCGCCCATGCGCCGCGCCCGTTCAGCCGGGCCTGTTTCAGCGCCACATGCGCGCTGCGCACCGTGTCGCTAACAGTGGAATCGGGCCGGATCTCGACAATGCCCAGGCTGGATGTGATCGCGCTGAGGCCGCCATTGATGCGGTAGGTTCCCGAAACCGTTTCAAGAATATGATCTGAAACCGCCCTTATCTCATCCGGATCGCCGGTTGTTTCAATGACCATGCCAAACTCGCCGCCTCCGAAGCGGCCGACATTGCCGATATTGCCGGCGAGCTTTTCAAGCCGGGCGGCAACCTGGCGGATAAGCTCATCACCCGCCGCAAAGCCCATAACGTCGTTCAGTTCCTTGAACCGGTCAATTTCGATGTCGATAAGGAAATAGGCTCGGTTCGGGTTGCCGCGCTGCTGGATATGATGCTCGACCAAGCCAATTATGCCGTTCTTTGAAAACAGCTCGGTCAGTGGATCGATCAGCGCAGATTTTCTTGTGGCAGCCTCTGACTCGTCTATACCCGAAAAGAAGGCCAATGCCGCGAGGCTAGACGACAAAGCAGTCAGGCCGGCAACTGTGCTTCCCATCGCGCTGTCATTAAGCGCGCTTGCGCCAAAAATGTTGGCGGAAAGTTTGAGCGCCCACAGACCAAGCATGCCCCCGCCAAATCCGGTTGCGGCAATTGTCAGCGCGCGAAAATACTTCCTGCTGATGAAATCTTTCACAAGTCGCGGCTCCGCCTTGGCAATTCTCTAATGCAACCTAGGTCGAAAGCATTAAAATCAGCTTAGCACACAATGCTTTGCCAGTTGATTCGCAAGGCTGCAAATATCAGGCGTCGAGCTTCTTCAGCTCTTCGGCGATGGGCATCGACACAATGTTGTAGCCGCTGTCGACATAGTGAATCTCGCCGGTGACGCCGCTTGACAAGTCAGAGAGCAAATATAGCGCCGAGCGCCCCACATCCTCAATATCTACTGTGCGCCGCAGCGGCGAATTCCGCTGCTGATAATTGAACATAGCGCGCGCATCGCTGATTCCGGCGCCCGCAAGGGTCCGGATCGGGCCTGCGGAGATGGCGTTGACGCGGATGCCATCCCGGCCGAGATCGGCCGCCAGATAGCGCACCATGGCCTCAAGCGCGGCCTTGGCGACGCCCATGACATTGTAGTTGGGCATGACGCGCATCGAGCCGCCATAGGTCAGCGTCAAAAGTGATCCGCCGTCTTTCATTAGTTTTCCGGCCCGCTGCGCCACTTCGGTGAATGAAAACGCGGAAATCACCATTGTTTTGGAGAAATTCTCGCGGGTTGTCACATCAACATAGCGGCCCTTCAGCTCGTTTTTGTCGGAGAAGCCGATAGCGTGCACAACGAAGTCCAGGCCGCCCCACTTTTTCTCAATCGCTTCAAAAACGGCGTCGACCGAGGCAATGTCCTCAACATCGCAGGGAATGAGAAATTCCGAGCCCGCTTCCTTGGCAAGCGGCGACACACGCTTGCCGAAGGCTTCGCCTTGAAAAGTGAACGCCAGGTCCGCGCCTTGCGCCGCCAGTTCGCGCGCGATGCCCCAGGCGATGGAATGTCCGTTTGCGACGCCCATGATGAGACCGCGCTTGCCCTGCATAAGACCTGTCATACTCAATTACCCCTGCGGCCTAGCCGTTGTAACGCTGGAAGACGAGTGTCGCATTGGTGCCGCCGAACCCGAACGAATTTGAAAGAACTGTGTTGAGTGTCTGGTTGTCCATGCGCTTGCGGACAATCGGTATGTCCGCGAACTCCGGATCAATCTCGGAAATGTTGGCGCTTTCGCAGATGAAACCGTTCTGCATCATCAAGAGCGAATAGATCGCTTCCTGCACGCCAGTCGCGCCCAAAGAGTGCCCTGTCAGCGATTTTGTCGCGGCGATGGGCGGAATGGCCGATCCGAACACTTCGCGGATGGCGGCGATTTCCTGCCTGTCGCCCACCGGCGTCGAAGTGGCATGCGGATTGATGTAGTCAATTTTCGAATTAACGGTCGCCATCGCCATTTTCATGCAGCGCGCGGCGCCTTCGCCGGACGGGGCCACCATGTCATAGCCGTCCGATGTCGCGCCATAACCGACAATTTCGCCGTAAATCCTTGCGCCGCGCGCCTTGGCGGTCTCCAGTTCCTCAAGCACCAGAACGCCGGCGCCGCCTGCTATGACAAACCCGTCGCGGTCCTTGTCATAAGCGCGCGATGCGACGGCAGGCGTTTTGTTGAAATTGGAACTCATCGCGCCCATTGCATCAAACAGAACGGACAGCGTCCAGTCCAAATCCTCGCAGCCGCCGGCGAAAACCCGGTCCTGTTTGCCCCACTGGATCATTTCATAGGCGTTGCCGATGCAATGGTTGGACGTCGCGCAGGCCGAGGAGATTGAATAATTGACGCCCTTAATTTTGAAGTTGGTCGCAAGCGTGGCGGACGCCGTCGAACACATGGCTTTGGGCACCGCGAACGGTCCGACCCGTTTTGGGCCTTTTTCGCGGGTGGTGTCGGCCGCTTCAACAATTGCGCGGGTCGATGGGCCGCCGGAACCCATGATAATGCCGGTGCGGTCGTTTGAAACTTCGCCTTCCTCAAGCCCAGCGTCGAGAATTGCCTGATCCAGCGCCACATGGTTCCAAGCCGTGCCGCGTCCGTGGAAGCGCATGGCGCGCCGGTCCACCAATGTCTCAGGGTCAAGCTGCGGCGCGCCGTGAACCTGACAACGGAAGCCAAGACGTGTATAGTCTTCAGCGCTTCTGATGCCGGATTTGGCCTCGCGCAGCGATGTCAGCACCTCCTGCGTGTTGTTCCCGATGGAGGACACGATCCCCATGCCCGTCACGACAACCTGTCTCATCTGAAATTCCTCAGTGTTTGATCAAATTGCTCAGCTGGCGGCGGAACTGACTTTCGAAAGCCCCACTTTCAGGTCGGAAGCCGTGTAAATCTGTGAGCCGTCGGCCTTCACCCAGCCATCAGCAATGCCAAGAACAAGCCGACCTCGCATGACGCGTTTGAAGTCAATGCCGTATTCGACGAGTTTGGTTTTGGGCGTCACCATTCCCTTGAATTTCACTTCGCCGGTTGACAACGCCATTCCATAGCCTGGCTCTCCGAGCCAGCCCAGATAAAATCCGGTCAGCTGCCACATGGCGTCCAGGCCCAGACAGCCCGGCATGATCGGATTGCCGATGAAGTGGCAGGGGAAGAACCAGAGGTCCGGCTTGATGTCGAACTCAGCCCGGATGCCGCCCTTGCCATGCGCGCCGCCGGTCTCCGAAACCTCGGTGATCCGGTCAAACATCAGCATCGGCGGAGCAGGAAGCTGCGCATTCCCGGGCCCGAACATTTCGCCGCGTGCGCAGGAAAGCAGTTCATCATATCCATAGCTGGATTTCTGTTCCGCCATTTAGTCCCGTCCCCTTACGTCATTTTTCTTGGCTCTGCCCTTACACAGCATTGCGCCACAAGAAAACCGGTTTTCCGCCGCAAGGTCGCGACCAATCGCGGCGTTTGTGCGGCGAAGCAGCAATTCTAAATGCGCGGGTTTGAGGGATTCCCAAATTGGGGAAAATCTGATTCAAGCTGTTGATGGACGTTCTGGACAGGCTTTTGACTGGTTTGAGACGGGTCTGCGCCGGCTTTCCCGACAAGCGGAAGGGCGGGG
>JANMMM010000346.1:0-20081 GCA_031373225.1 Phyllobacteriaceae bacterium
GCGCCAGCCCGGGCAAAAAGCCGTGACAGGGCGTGTGGCGAGCCACACCCATAGAGGTTAGTTCCATTGGCAGGACCACACGCCCTGGACTTCCCTGAAATGTTCAATGTCCAGACCGGAAACGGGGCGTGGAAATGGAGGAGACTGCGCAATTTGAAACGGCGGACCCGGACCTCAAATCATCGCCATGCCGCCATTCACATGCAGCGTCTGGCCAGTGACATAGGCGGCCTCATTGCTTGCGAGGTAGAGGACGGCGGCGGCGATCTCCGCGCCCTTGCCCATGCGTTTCATCGGCACCGCGCCCATGATCGCTTCTTTCTGCTTGTCGTTGAGCTTCTCGGTCATGGCCGATTCGATGAAGCCGGGGGCGACGCAGTTGACGGTGACGTTGCGGCTGGCGATTTCCTGGGCGAGCGATTTGGTCAGGCCGATCATGCCGGCTTTCGACGCGCAGTAATTGGCCTGGCCGGGATTGCCGGTGACGCCGACGATGGAGGTGATGTTGATGATGCGGCCATAGCGGCGGCGCATCATCGGGTGGGTCAGTTCGCGGGTCAGGCGGAACATGGCGGTGAGATTGACCTCAAGCACCGCGTCCCAGTCGGCGTCGGACATGCGTACGAACAGGCCGTCCTTGGTGATGCCCGCGTTATTCACGAGGATATCGACGCCCTCCAGTTCGGCCTCCGCCTTTTGTCCGAGCGCCTTGACGGCGTCGCGGTCGGACAGGTTGGCAGGGAATATCTTGGCGCGATCTCCGAGTTCGGCGGCGAGGCTTTCGAGCTTTTCCGCCCTTGTTCCATGCAGGCCGACCGTCGCGCCCGCCCCGTGCAACATTCTTGCAATTTCCTCGCCAAGGCCGCCGGTCGCGCCGGTGACGAGGGCTTTTTTGCCGGTCAGGTCAAACATGATCTTCTCCTAAGCCAGAATGGCGGCGAGCGCCGCGTCAATGTCGTCGGCGCTGTTGACGGCGACGCCGGCAACATCCTTGGAAATGCGGAGCGCGAGGCCCGTCAGCACTTTGCCGGAACCAATTTCATAGAGCGTGGTGACGCCATTTGCCGCGAACCATTCAACCGTTTCGCGCCAGCGGACCTGGCCGGTGACCTGTTCGACGAGGCGGCGGGCGATTTCGTCCGAGTCGGAGGTCGGCGTGACGGTGACGTTGGGAAGAAGGGGTATGGAAGGAATGTGCTTCGACACTTTTTCCAAAGCTTCTTTCATCGCATCCGCCGCAGGTGCCATCAGCGAGGAATGGAACGGGGCGGAGACGGCGAGCATGATGGCGCGCTTGGCCCCCGCCTCAGTGGCCTGAGCCGCCGCCTTCTCCACTGCCGCCTTCTCACCGGAAATCACCAGCTGGCCGCCGCCATTGTCATTGGCGATCTGGCAATTGCCGGAGTCTTTACAAGCCCTTGCCACCGCTTCCTCATCCAGCCCGATGATCGCCGCCATCGCGCCCTTGCCGGCCGGAACCGCCGCCTGCATGGCGTTGCCGCGGATGCGCAGGAGGCGGGCCGTGTCGGAGATGGAAAAAGTCCCGGCGGCGGCGAGCGCAGAATATTCGCCGAGCGAATGGCCTGCCACAAACGCGACCTTGTCTTTCAGCACGAGACCGCGCGCTTCCATCACACTTATTATGGCCATGGAAACGGCCATCAGCGCCGGCTGGGCATTGGCGGTCAGCGTCAGCGTCTCCTCCGGGCCTTCGAACATGATGTGCGAGAGCTTTTCGCCAAGCGCGGCGTCCACCTCGTCAAACACGGCGCGGGCTTCGGAGAACTGGCCGGCGAGCGCCTTGCCCATGCCAACGGCTTGGCTGCCCTGCCCTGGAAATGTGAATGCGATGGACATGTGCGCCTCCCCGTTTCAGCCGACTCACATTTCGCGGGCGGGAAAGTCAAGTGGGGCAACGCGATGGACAAAAGCACTCCCTTTATATATTCTATACAGAAAGGTATATTGCATCATGGCTCTGTCGATCAAAAATATCGAAGTTGAAGCTTTGGCGCGGGAACTCGCGCGCCGCCGTAAAATTCCGGTGACGGAAGCCATACGGCAATCCTTGGCGCGCGAAGTGGCGCGGGAGCGGATGGTGCCCCGGCCCGACCGCGACAGGCTCGAAGCGGAGTTGATGGCCATCGCCAAGAGCGCGGCGGCGCTGCCGATAATCTCCGACATGACCGACGATGAAATTCTCGGTTATGACGAGTTCGGGATTCCTTCGCTTTGATTGTCGACTCATCCGCGTTGGTGGCGATCCTTACCGAAGAAGAAGACGCAATTGTCTTGAACCGCGCCATTGCGCGCGCCGTCACGTGCGCCATTTCCGCGCCGACTTTGCTGGAAACCTCCATGGTGCTCTCAGGCCGCCGGGGCCAAGTCCCGGTTGACGCGCTGGACGCCTATGTGAGCAAGGCCGGCATATCCGTTCTGCCTTTCACCGCCGACCACGCCCTCATCGCCCGGCAGGCGTTCCTGCGCTATGGCAAGGGACGCCACAAGGCGGGACTGAATTTTGGCGACTGCATCGCCTATGCGGCGGCGAAATTGGAGGGGATGCCGCTTTTGTTCAAGGGTGATGATTTCAAGCTGACCGATGTGGAAGCTGCGCTGGACTGAAGGCAATGCGCCGTGGGTCCGCCGGGAAAGGGTGACATATGAACTATCTCTACATTCTCATCGGGCTTGCGGGCCTGTTCCTCGGCGGCGAGGCTTTGGTGCGCGGGGCCGTTGCGATAGCCGGGCGGATGGGCATTTCCAAGCTCGTCATCGGGTTGACGATTGTGGGCTTCGGCACTTCGATGCCCGAATTGCTTGTCTCGATGAACGCAGCGCTGTCGGGATCATCCGATATCGCGCTCGGCAATGTGGTCGGCTCCAACATCGCCAACATATTGCTCATTCTCGGAGTCTCGGCGCTGGTCTATCCGATTGCGGGATGGGATTCGAATGTGCGGCGCGACGCGCTTGTGGCGCTGGGCGTCGCGGTTCTGACGCTGATCCTTGTGCAGTTTTCCGTCATCGGCCGCTTCGCCGGCCTAGTGATGGCCGCCGCGCTCGGCCTCTATCTCTGGTCGGTCTTCGCCAAGGAGAAGCTCGCGCCGAGCCAGATAACCGACGAGGCCGATCCGCACCGCGCTCCCGGCTTGTCGCCGATTTTGGCGGGAGCCGCCGTTGTTCTCGGACTTGCCTTGCTTATCACCGGCGCCGATTTTCTAGTGGATGGCGCGACGAACATAGCCCGCGCGCTCGGCATTTCAGAAGCGGTGATCGGCCTGACGATCGTTGCCGTCGGCACCAGCCTGCCGGAGCTCGCCACCTCGGTCTCCGCCGCTTTGCGCAAGCAGTCGGATGTGGCGCTCGGCAATGTCGTCGGCTCCAACATTTTCAATATTCTCGGCATTCTCGGCCTCACCGCTTTCGTGCATCCCGTCGGCGTCGGGCCAAGTTTCGCCTCATTCGACGCGCCGGTCATGCTGGCTGTGACTTTGCTGCTGGCCGGGCTGCTGTTCTTCGCCAAGGTGATTGACCGCAGGATCGGCGCTGTGATGGTGGCGGCTTATGTGGCGTATACGCTTGTGCTGTTTGTGTGAGGGGTTGCCTGTTGGCCCAAAACCCTCTAAAGCCCGCCCCGTTCAAGGTTCGGAACCCGGAAGGGGGCTGAACGGAGGGTGGGCTTTGAGCCCTGCGCCAGCGAAAAATGGCAGCTTCCCGTGTCTCCTCTCTCGACCTTACGCCGCGTTCTTTCTTCGCCCTTATGGGTTCCGAAGGCTCGCAGAGGCTTAGCCGCCGGGTCCGAATTCGGTTGAATGGATGAAGAAAGGCAGACAATGGCACTTTACGAGCATATTTTCATGTCCCGTCAGGACATCACGCCGGCGCAGGTCGACGAACTGGTCGGCACCTACAAGGGCATTATCGAGGCGCATGGCGGCTCGGTCGGTCGGATTGAGAACTGGGGTCTGCGCTCCCTCACCTACCGGATCAAGAAAAACCGCAAGGCCTATTACACGCTGATGGACATCACGGCCCCCGCCGCCGCCGTCACCGAGATGGAACGCCAGCAGGGCATTTCCGAAGACGTTCTGCGCTTTTTCACCATTAAAGTGGACGCGCATGAGACCGGTCCGTCCGCGATGCTCGCCAAGCGCGACCGCGACGATGACCGCTCCGACCGCCCCGGCGGCTCGTTTGACCGTCCGCGCAGAGACCGCCCAGGCGGGGACCGGCCGGGCGGCGACCGCCCGTTTGGCGACCGTCCGCCGCGCCGCGAGCGCACTGAAGAAACCGTGGCAGGAGCATAAATCAAATGGTTGACATTAATCAAATCCCGACCCGCCGCCCATTTTCGCGCCGCCGCAAGACCTGCCCTTTCTCCGGCCAGAACTCGCCGAAGATTGATTACAAGGACGTGCGGCTGCTGCAGCGCTATATCTCCGAGCGCGGCAAAATCGTTCCGTCCCGCATCACGGCTGTCAGCCAGAAGAAGCAGCGGCTGCTCGCCGTCGCCATCAAGCGCGCGCGTTTTCTTGGCCTTCTGCCTTACGTGCTCGGCTAAAAAACTTACGGGCTTGAACCGAGTTGGGCCGGAGCGATCCGGCTCTAACTGCATAAGCAGGACAGCGCATGAACTTCTCACTGAAATCAATCGCCATTGGCGCCGCCGCAGGTTTTGTGGCGGCGCTTCTGTCGGCGAGCGCGTCTTCGCCCTCGCTGCTGTCGATCGTCATTATGCTGTTGACGCCGATGCCCGTGCTTTTGGCGGGTCTCGGCTGGGGGCCGGCGGCGGGCGTTGCGGCCGTCGCTGCGGCGGGCGTCACGATTTCAGTCACCGGGCAGCCTATTCTGGCGCTGATCCACGCTTTGGCGATCACCATTCCAGCTGCCGCCATGGCGCATTTCGCCAGTCTCGGGCGGCCGGGACCGGATGGCGGCATGATCTGGTTTCCGCTGTCGGGCATCATCATCCGCGCCGCCGCGCTCATCTCCGCAGGATTCATGGCGGCCGGCTTTCTCACCGGCTACGGCCCCGCCCTTGCCATTGAAGTGGCCAACGCCATCGCCGCGCAGGTCCAGGTGTCCGATCCAAGCGTGAAGATCAGCCCGGAACAGCGGGCGGCGCTCGCGTCAACCTTTGCCAATCTCATTCCCTATGCGATGCCCGCCTATTGGCTGATGGTGCTGACCGGCAATTTCTATGCGGCGCTGCATATCGCGCGCAAATCAGGGCTTTTGCGCCGCGACCGCGATTTCTGGCCGTCGGCGCTGCGGCTGCCGAAATATGCGCTTGCCGCGCTCGCCGTCACCCTGGCGCTGTCATTCACCAGCGGCGGCTTAGGCGATCTGGCCGCCGTTCCCGCCGGCGCGCTGGCCATCGCTTTCTGCGCGGTAGGGCTGGCGATGCTGCATGGCGCGACGCTCGGAAAGCCGTGGCGCGGTCCGGTGCTGGGCGCGACCTATGCCGCGATACTTTTGGCTACCATTCCCCTCATTCCCCTGTTTTTCGCCGGACTGTTCGTCACGGCGAAGCAGGAACCTGAATCAACCAACTGAACCAACCCACTGAAAGGACTAAACAATGGACGTTATTCTTCTCGAGCGCATCGGCAGGCTTGGCCATATGGGCGACACGGTCAAGGTCAAGGACGGCTATGCCCGCAACTTCCTGCTGCCCGAAGGCAAGGCGCTGCGCGCCAACGCAGCCAACATGAAGCGCTTTGAATCAGAGCGCGCCAGCCACGAAGCGCGCAATTCCGAGCGCAAGGGCGAAGCGGCCAAGATCGCTGAAACGCTCGACGGCAAGAGCTTCGTGTTCGTCCGCTCCGCAGGCGAAACCGGCCAGCTTTACGGTTCGGTCTCGGCCCGCGACATCGCCGATCTGATCGTGGCGCAGGGCTATAATGTCAACCGCAACCAGATCGCCCTGATGAACCCGATCAAGGCGGTCGGCCTGCATCACCTTGACATCAACCTGCATGGCGAAGTTTCGGTCAAGGTCTCGGTCAACATCGCCCGCAGCGCCGAAGAGGCCGAGCGCCAGGCCAAGGGCGAGAAGCTCGACACGGCCGAGGCGATTTATGGCGCCAACGAGAACGAGATCGTTCCCGGCGGCATGGACCAGGGCGAGTTCGGCGGCGACGAATAATTGAAATGTTTCAATAGTTTAAAAACGCCCGGGCCTTTGTCCGGGCGTTTTTATTTTTGCCTGTGGATTGCTGTGTTTATCTTACAGTCCATTGAACGACTCAGGACGGCGGGCTAGCTGTCGGTCTTCAAAAATCAGGACGAATCATGGCCGAGGCGCTGCGAAAAATTGAACCGAATGAGGCGCTTTACCGCTCGGCTCCGAACAATGTCGAGGCTGAGCAGGCGCTGCTCGGCGCGGTGCTGGTCAATAATGACGCGTTCTACCGCGTTTCGGATTTCCTCAAGCCGCAGCATTTCTTTGAGCCGCTTCACCGCAAGATTTATGAGGTGGCGGGCGACCTGATCCGGATGAACAAAATCGCCAATCCGGTTACGATGAAGACGTTCCTTCCTGCCGAGGAAAAGGTCGGCGAGATGACGGTGGCGCGCTATCTGGCGCGGCTGGCGGCGGAGGCGGTGACCATCATCAACGCCGAGGACTATGGCCACGCCATCCATGACATGGCGATACGCCGGGCGCTCATTAACATTGGCGAGGACATGGTCAACGTCGCCTTCGACGCGCCGGTGGACATGCTGCCACGCCAGCAGATTGAAGACGGTGAGCGGCGGCTGTTTGAGCTGGCCGAGACGGGGCGCTACGATGGCGGGTTTGAGGCGTTCAACGACGCGGTGAAGAACGCCATCGAAATGGCAAGCGCCGCGCACCAGCGCGACGGACATTTGTCGGGACTTTCAACTGGCATCCAGCGGCTTGACCAGATGATGGGCGGGCTGCAAGGCTCGGATTTGATCATTCTGGCGGGCAGGCCCGGCATGGGCAAATCGGCGCTCGCCACCAACATCGCCTTCAACATCGCCGCTTCATACGAACCGGTGCCGCAGGCGGACGGGTCGATGAAGGCGGCGAACGGCGGGGTTGTCGGTTTCTTCTCGCTGGAAATGTCGTCCGAACAGCTCGCTACCCGCATCATTTCCGAGCAGACGGAAATCTCCTCGTCCAAAATCCGCCGCGGCGAAATCAACGAGGCGGATTTTTCCAAACTGGTCGCCTGCGCCCAGATGATGCAGAAAATCCCGCTCTACATCGACCAGACCGGCGGCATTTCGATCGCTCAGCTGGCGGCGCGGGCAAGACGGCTGAAGCGGCAGCGCGGGCTTGAACTTCTGGTGATCGACTATATCCAGCTGATGCAGGGGTCTTCCAAGCGCGCCTCGGAAAACCGCGTGCAGGAAATCACTGAAATCACCACCGGGCTGAAGGCGCTCGGCAAAGAGCTGAATGTGCCGATCATCGCCCTGTCGCAGCTGTCGCGCGCCGTTGAAAGCCGCGATGACAAGCGGCCGCAATTGTCGGACCTGCGCGAATCCGGCTCGATCGAGCAGGACGCGGACGTGGTTCTGTTCGTCTACCGCGACGAATATTACCTGAAGAACCGCGAGCCGAAGCTTGGCACGGCGGAGTATCTGACTTGGGAAACCGACATGAACCTTGCGCGCGGCAAGGCCGAAGTCATCATCGGCAAGCAGCGCCACGGGCCGACCGGCACGGTGCAGCTCGCCTTCCAGGGCGAATTCACGCGCTTCACGGATTTGGCCGAGGACCAGTATCTGCCCGACCGGCGGTTTGAGTAGACGTTGGCCGCAGTTCAGACATCCGGTATTGACGCAGCGCTGGCGGGCGGGCGGCTGACGGTCGATCTTGAGGCGCTGGTCAGGAACTGGCGGAGACTTGCGGCGTTGGCTCCTTCGGCGGAAACCGGGGCTGTGGTGAAAGCGGATGCATATGGGCTTGGCGCGGAGCCCGTTGTCTCAGCGCTTTCCAAGGCCGGATGCCGGACGTTCTTCGTCGCTTATGCACATGAAGGCGCGGCGGTGCGCAAGGCTGCGCCGGACGCGCGGATATTTGTGCTCACAGGGGCGGCGGCGGGCGGGATCGGCGTGTGCCGCGAGTTTGATCTCATTCCGATGCTCGGCAGCCGAGAGCAGCTTGTGGACTGGCTCTCGCCTAACAATGGCGCGCCATTCGGGATAAATTTCGACACGGGAATGAACCGGCTTGGTTTCCTGACCGCCGAGGCTGAATCGATGGGCAATCTGCGCTCGCGCGGCCTGTGCCATGTGATGACCCACCTCGCCTGCGCCGATGATCCGCAGCATCCGTTGAATGCGCGGCAGCTTGAGTCATTTCAGCGGGTTGCGGCGTTTTTTTCGGGAATTGAAAAAAGTCTGTCGAACTCAGCCGGCATTTTTCTCGACGACGCGTATCATTTCAATGTCACCCGCCCCGGCATTGCGCTTTATGGCGGCGAGGCGGTGAACGGGGTTGCCAATGTGATGGAGCCGGTGGCGCAATTGGAGACGCGGGTGATACAGGTGAGGAGCGCCAGGGCAAGTGAAACAGTCAGCTACGGCGCAACCGAAACGCTGAAGCGCGACACGCGCATCGCGGTCTGCGGCACGGGTTATGCCGACGGTTTTCACCGGGCTTCCGGAGCGGGAGTTGCCCTGCGCGAGACTGGGCGGCCTGCGGGGTTTGGCTTCATTGCTGGGAAGAGGGTCCCGATTTTGGGACGCGTGACCATGGATTTGACGATTTTCGATGTTACGGACCTGCCCGACTGCGCGGTGAAGGCGGGGGACTTTTTGGAGCTGTTTGGCCAGAACATCGCCCTCGACGACGCGGCGCGGGCGGCGGGGACTATTGGGTATGAGATGCTGACCAGCTTGGGCGCGCGCCTTTCCAGGCATTATTTGGCCGCTTGATTTCGTTTCTGCCATCTGTAGGTTGCAGGTGGGGGAGAATAAGATTGACCAGCTGGAAAATTTACCTTCACGGCGTCTTGCCATTTGTGCCTGTTATTGTAGGCGTCAGTTTGAAGTTTGCCCTGATCGATCAGCCGGGAGCGGCTGTCGGCTCCTATGTGTTTAACGAATACGTGCGCCCTGCCTGGATCGAGTTCCTAGTGACGGCTTACATCACCGGCGTGGCGGCGCTCCTTGCAAGAAGCGCAGGCGGCAGAACAACAGAAAAACTGGATATCTTTGTCTTCATCGCATTTCCGGCGATATGTTTTGTTATCTGTTTGGTTCTGATGGCCGGAACTGCTAAGGCGGGCGTGCAGAGCGATTTCCTGCAGGTCTATTTGCCAGCGTCCTTGGCAGCGGTCAGCTTGGCAATATGCGGAGGCAGAATTGGCAGTTAACAGCGAACGGCACGAGAAACCAAAGGATTCCTATCTGGAAGGCATGATCTATGTGCGCGCGCATCTCTTTCCGGCGCTTGTAGTTGCTGTGTTCATCGTTTCCGGGATGGCGTTTGCGGTGAACGTGCTTGAGAGATTGTATTGATATCAAGCTGTCCCGGCTGATCGCGCCATAATGGCCAAATCCCGCTCCTCCTTCATCTGCCAGACCTGTGGCGCGGTCACGCCGCGCTGGGCGGGCAAGTGTGACGATTGCGGCGGGTGGAACACGATTGTCGAGGAAAATGTCCCGGCGGGCATCGGCGGCGGGCCGCTGGCGGGGTTTACCAAGCGCAAGGGGCGGCCGGTGGCGCTGGAGGGGCTTGTCGGCGAGACTGAGGACGCGCCACGCATCAGGAGCGGGATTTCAGAGCTTGACCGGGTGACGGGCGGCGGGTTTGTGCGCGGGTCCGCGGTGTTGGTCGGCGGCGATCCGGGCATTGGCAAATCAACGCTGCTCCTGCAGGCGGCGGCGGCGCTGGCGGGCGGCGGGCATCGGGTCATTTACATTTCAGGCGAAGAGGCCATCGCTCAAGTGCGGCTCAGGGCGCAGCGGCTGGGCGTCACTGCGGCTCCGGTGGAAATGGCGGCGGAGACCAATGTCGAGGACATTCTGGCGACGCTTGAAGGCGGCAAACGGCCTGATCTTGTTATTCTCGATTCAATCCAGACGCTTTGGACCGACAGCGTCGAATCCGCGCCCGGAACCGTCACGCAGGTGCGCGCCTCGGCGCAGGCGATGATCCGGTATGCGAAGTCCACCGGCGCGGCGATTGTTCTCGTCGGCCATGTGACCAAGGACGGGCAGATCGCCGGGCCGCGCGTCGTCGAGCATATGGTGGACGCGGTTTTGTATTTTCAAGGAGAGAGCGGGCATCAGTACCGCATTCTGCGCGGGGTGAAGAACCGGTTCGGGCCGACGGACGAGATCGGCGTTTTTGAAATGCTGAACGAGGGATTGCGCGAAGTCGCCAATCCGTCGGAGCTGTTCCTCGGCGAGCGCAATGAGGCGGCGCCGGGCGCGGCGGTTTTTGCCGGGATGGAGGGGACAAGGCCGGTTCTGGTGGAGATTCAGGCCCTCGCCTCCCCTTCAACGCTCGGCACGCCGCGCCGCGCGGTGGTGGGCTGGGATTCCTCCAGGCTGGCGATGATTTTGGCCGTGCTGGAATCGCACTGCGGCGCGCGGTTTGGGGCGCATGATGTCTATCTGAATGTCGCGGGCGGCTACCGGATCACTGAGCCGGCGGCTGATCTGGCAGTGGCGGCGGCGCTGGTCTCCTCGCTCGCCGGTATTGCCCTTCCCGCCGATTGCGTTTATTTCGGCGAAGTCAGCCTTTCGGGCGCGGTCAGGCCGGTTGGCCATGTGGCGCAGAGACTGAAAGAGGCCAATAAACTCGGGTTCACCCGCGCTGTTGTGCCCTCTGGCATTGCCGATCTGCCCAGGAACGGGTCGGGCGGAATAGAGGAAATGGCTTCGCTGCCGATGCTTGTCGCCAAAATCGCCGGGTCCGGCGGGCGCAAAGGGTCCGGCGCGGAATAGGAACTGGGGAACTTTATGCCGATTACGCTGCTCGACGGAATATTGCTGGGGATAACGCTGGTCTCCGCCGTGCTCGCAATGGTGCGCGGCTTTTCGCGCGAAGTCCTGTCGGTTGCGTCCTGGGCGGCGGCGGCGGTGGCGGCGTTTTTGTTCTACAAGCGCGTCACGCCGATGGTGCAGCCCTATATTGAGAGCGAAGTTGTGGCGCAGATTGCGGCGGCGGGCGGGATATTTATTGTCACGCTCATCATCGTCACCCTCATCACGATGAAGATCGCCGACTTCATCATTGACAGCCGCGTCGGCGCGCTTGACCGCACGCTTGGTTTCGTCTTTGGCGCAGCGCGCGGCGTGCTGCTGGTCGTCGTCGCCATGTCATTCTTCAACTGGCTCGTGCCGCCGCCGCAGCCGGGCTGGGTGGCCGCCGCGAAATCCAAGCCGCTGCTGGACTCCTTGAGCGACAAGCTTAAAGCCGTTTTGCCGGAGGATCCGGAGGGCACGATCATGAACCGGCTGAAGCCATCCGCCGGGACCCCGGCTGAGCCAGCCGTCGAAGGCGACACGCCTGCCGAGGGCGAGCCGCCTGCGGACGCCGCCGACAAGCCCGCCGCGACGACGAATAATTGACCTTGCCGGTTTCGGCAGAAAAGGACCAATGCATGTCACATGATTTCGCCTTCAACGAGGCCGAGGATCATTTCCATGACGAGTGCGGCGTGTTCGGCATATTCGGGCGGCAGGACGCAGCCGCAGTCGCAGCGCTCGGGCTGCATGCCTTGCAGCACAGAGGGCAGGAAGCCGCAGGAATTGTTTCGTTTGACGGGACGCAGTTCTGCGTTGAGCGCCATGTCGGCTTGATCAGCGACAATTTCACCAAGCCAGCCGTCATCGCCCGGCTTCAGGGATCACGCGCCATCGGCCATACGCGCTACTCGACCACCGGCGGCGCAGGCCTCAGAAATGTGCAGCCGCTGTTTGCCGAGCTGGCGGACGGAGGGTTTGCCGTTGCGCACAACGGCAACATCACCAACGCCATGACGGTGCAGCGCGAGCTGCAGAAGCGCGGGGCGATATTTTCGTCGACGTCCGACACTGAAACCATCATGCATCTGGTGGCAATGAGCCCCGAGCGGGAGTTCATTTCGCGCTTCATCAATGCGCTGCACCAGCTGGAAGGCGCCTATTCGCTGGTGGCGCTGTCGAACAAGAAAATGATCGGCTGCCGCGATCCTCTGGGCATCCGACCACTGGTGCTGGGAGATCTTGACGGCGCGCCGATCCTTGCTTCGGAGACGTGCGCGCTGGACATTATCGGGGCGACGTTTGTCCGCGACATCGAGCCGGGCGAAGTCGTGGTCATCACGGAAACCGGCATTGAAAGCCTGTTCCCCTTCCGCAAGCAGCGCTCGCGGTTGTGCATTTTTGAATATGTCTATTTCGCCCGGCCTGATTCCACCATTGAAGGGCGCAATGTCTATGATGCGCGCAAGCGCATTGGCGCTGAATTGGCGCGGGAATGCCCGGTGGCGGCGGATGTGATTGTGCCGGTGCCGGACTCGGGTGTGCCCTCGGCCATAGGCTTCTCGCAGGAATCCAACACGCCGTTCGAACTTGGCATCATCCGCAACCACTATGTCGGGCGCACATTCATTCAGCCGTCCGATTCCATCCGGCACATGGGCGTCAAGCTGAAGCACAATGCCAACAAGCGCGTGCTCGACGGCAAGCGCGTTGTGCTGGTGGACGATTCGATTGTGCGGGGCACGACGTCGCAGAAAATCGTGCAGATGGTGCGCGACGCCGGGGCGAAGGAAGTGCATATGCGCATCGCCTCGCCGCCAACCATGTCGTCCTGCTATTATGGCGTTGACACGCCGGAGACTGCAAAGCTGCTTGCCTCGCGCATGTCGGTTCAGGAAATGGCGGATTTTATCAAAGTGGACAGTTTGGGCTTCCTGTCCATCGACGGCCTCTACCGGGCAGTGGACGAGCCGTCGCGCGACAATGCGCAGCCGCAGTTCTGCGACGCCTGTTTCACTGGCCAATATCCGACACGGTTGATGGACCGGGACGGCTCGGACAATG
Source organism: Phyllobacteriaceae bacterium (assembly GCA_031373225.1). Classification (GTDB taxonomy): domain Bacteria; phylum Pseudomonadota; class Alphaproteobacteria; order Rhizobiales; family Rhizobiaceae; genus JANOYJ01. The sequence continues at coordinate 13,024 of JANMMM010000346.1, forward strand.
TGCGGCAATTGTCGCTGCTGGCTGGCAACGGATGACAGTCAATCTCGTCGGAAGGATCGCGCTCGTCACCGGCGCCTCGCGCGGCATCGGCTATTTCCTTGCCAAAGGCCTTGCTAAAGCAGGAGCGCATGTCATCGCCGTCGCCCGCACGCAAGGCGGGCTTGAGGAGCTGGACGACGAGATCAAATCCGCCGGCGGCAGCGCGACGCTGGTTCCGCTCGATCTTGCCGATATGGCGGGCATCGACCGGCTCGGTGGAGCTATCCATGAGCGCTGGAGCAAACTGGACATTCTGTTTGCCAACGCCGCAATTCTCGGTGTGATCGCGCCAATCGGCCATGTCGAAGCCAAAGTTTTCGAGCGGGTGATGCAGGTCAATGTCACGGCGACATGGCGGCTGATCCGCGCGGTTGATCCGCTTTTGAAAGCCTCAGATGCCGGCCGCGCCATATTGATGTCATCGAGCCTTGGCACGAAACCGAAGCCGTTTTGGGGTGCCTATGCAGCGTCGAAGGCGGCGGTCGAAGCACTGGGCCGGACTTGGGCGCTTGAGACGCAGAACTCGCCGCTAAGAGTGAATATGGCCGACCCCGGCGCGACCCGCACCGCGATGCGGGCGCAGGCGGTTCCGGGGGAAGACCCAGCGGCATTGCCATCAGCAGAATCAGTGGCGGAGAAACTGCTTGCGCTCGCCGGACCTGCCATCACTGAAACCGGAAAACTGTTTGTGGTGCGCGAGGGGCGTTTTCTGGATTTTCAGCCGCCGTCTTGACTGTCCGCACTTTTGGACTCCGCCGCCGCCAACGCCTCTTCCCGCCGCGCCCTGCGCCAGCCTCTTACCCCAAAGGGCAGCGAGGCAAGATAGGCAACGGCCGAGAAGGCCAGCGTTTCCCATGTGTAAGACGCGAGCAGCGCCACATAGATCGTGATGCCGAGAATCAGCGGCAGGACAATGTCGCGCGGGATGCGGCTGGTGGCGCGCTTGCCGGAATAGACCGGCAGTTGGCTGATCATCAAGAGACCGATCAGCACCGTGTAGAGCGCGCCGAGCATCGCCGCTGTTTTTGTTGGCTCGAAGCCGAGAAATCCGAGATAGACCGGCAGCATGACGAGGCATGCGCCCGCAGGCGCTGGAACGCCGACGAAATAGTCTCCCGCATTGGTCGACTGCTCCGCATTGTCGTTCATCACATTGAATCGTGCCAGCCGCAGACAGCAGGCGATTGCGTAGACCAAGGCAGCGATCCAGCCGAGTGAGCGCACCTGATCGAGCACATATGCATACAAAACAAGCGCCGGGGCCGCGCCAAAATTCACAGCGTCAGCGATGGAATCCATCTGCGCGCCGAACTTGGACTGGCCTTTCATCATCCGCGCCAGGCGTCCGTCGATGCCGTCGAGAAACGCGGCAAGCAGCACCATCATCACGGCAATTTCAAAGCGGCCCTCGAAGGCGAGGCGGATGCCCGAAAGGCCGGCGCAGATGGCCAGCACCGTGATGAGATTGGGCAGTACATAGCGCAGCTGGATCTTGCCAATGCGCGCTTCGCCTTCAATATTGCCATGCGGCTCAAACGGAGAGAATGGCGCGTCCATGGCTTCAGTTCGTCCGGTAGAGCGCGGCCGGCGGCGCGCTGTCAAAAGTGGCGATGATCGTTTCGCCTGCAACCGCAGTCTGGCCAACATGTACCTGCAAAGCAGCGCTCATCGGCACAAACACGTCAACGCGAGAGCCGAACCTGATAAGCCCAAAGCGCTCGCCGACGCCAATAGAAGCTCCTTCATCGGCCCAGCAAACGATGCGGCGCGCCACCAGACCGGCGATCTGAACCACACCAATAGTGCCATGCGAGCTTTCAATCCGCAATCCATTGCGCTCATTCTCGGCGCTCGCCTTGTCAAGGTCGGCGCTGAAGAATTTGCCGGGCCTGTAGGCGATGGCTTGGATGGTTCCGCGCACCGGCGCGCGGTTAACATGGCAGGAGAAGACGTTCATAAAGACTGAAACCCGCAGCATTTCGGCGTCGCCGAGACCAAGCTCCTTCGGCGGGAATGCGGGTCCTGCGGAGGAAACAATGCCGTCCGCCGGACTAATCACAAAGCGGTCATCCGTCGGCGTGACGCGGGTGGGGTCGCGGAAGAAATAGACGCACCACAACGTCAACGCGACGCCGAGCCAGAACAGGAGGTTGGAGAAGAGGCCGAGAAGAATCGTGGCCAAGGCAAAGGCCGCAATGAAGGGCCAGCCTTCGCGGTGGATCGGGACCATTATCCCTTTGATGGAATCAACAACACTCATGAGCCACTCCGCATCTCACCTCATAGATAGGTGACAATGCGCCGCGCCGCAAACTTTCTTCAAACCGGCTCGGATGTTTTCCGGCGGACAATGACGCCGAACTCGTCGCTTTCCTTCGCTTTGCGCAGCCGCTCTTCGGCTTCGGAAGCCTCGCGCTGGCGATCCCACATGGAGGCGTAGAGGCCTTTCTGCTTCAAGAGAGCACTATGTGCGCCACGCTCGGCGATCAATCCATCCTGCAGCACGATGATTTCATCGGCGGCGATGATGGTGGAGAGGCGGTGCGCGATGACCAGCGTGGTGCGGCCGCGGCTGACCTGATCGAGCGCCGTCTGGATTTCCCGCTCGGTGTGGCTGTCAAGCGCCGAGGTCGCCTCGTCGAGGATGAGGATCGGCGGGGCTTTCAGGATGGTGCGGGCGATGGCGACCCGCTGCTTCTCGCCGCCGGAAAGCTTGAGGCCGCGCTCTCCAACCATTGCCTTGTATCCGTCCGGCAGGCGGGCGACGAGATCGGATATCTGCGCCAGCTCCGCCGCCTGATGCACCAGTGCCTCCGGTGCATCGGGTTTGCCGGAGGCGATGTTGTAGTAAATCGTGTCATTGAACAGAACAGTGTCCTGCGGAACCATGCCGAGCGCGGCGCGCAGAGACTGCTGGGTCACATCGCGGATGTCCTGCCCGTCAATCGTGATGGCTCCGGACTGGATGTCATAGAAGCGGAACAGAAGGCGCGACAGCGTTGACTTGCCTGCTCCGGACGGGCCAACTATGGCGACGGTTTTTCCCGCAGGCACGTCGAACGAGATACCCTTGAGGATCGGGCGCGCCGGATCATAGGCGAAATGCACATTGTGAAAACGGATGGCGGCGTCTTTGATATTCAGCGGAAGCGCGCCCTTTTTGTCGGCGACCTCGCGCTTGATGTCGAGGAGGTCAAACATCTGTTCAATGTCGGTTAGCCCCTGTTTGATCTCGCGGTAGATCATGCCGATGAAATTCAGCGGCATTGAGAGCTGCATCAGGAGCGCGTTGATGAGAACAAAATCACCCAGCGTCTGCTTGCCCGCCTGCACATCCATCGCTGACATGACCATCATCATGCCCATGCCGGCGGAGAAGATGACGCCCTGGCCGAAATTGAGCCAGCCGAGCGAGGTCCATGTGCGGGTGGCGGCGGATTCGTATTTTGCCATGGAGCGGTCGAAGCGCGTGGCTTCCATTGCCTCATTGCCGAAATATTTGACCGTCTCATAGTTCAACAGCGAGTCGACCGCCTTAGTGTTGGCGTCGGTGTCGGACGTGTTCATGTCACGGCGGATCTGGATGCGCCAGTCGCTGGCCTTGACCGTGTACCAGATGTAGAGCGCCACAGTGACGACGACGACCGCCAGATAGCGCCAGCCATAGGCGAAGCCGAAGATCGCCGCCGTCAATGCGAATTCGATTAGCGTCGGCGCCGTTGCCAGAATTGTAAAGCGGACGATGGATTCGATGCCTTTGGTGCCGCGTTCAATGACACGCGACAGGCCGCCGGTGCGGCGCTCAAGGTGAAAGCGCAGCGACAGTTCGTGCAGATGGACAAAGGTGCGGAAGGCGAGCTTGCGCACCGCGTGCTGCCCGACACTGGCGAACCAGGCGTCACGCAGCTGGTTGAAGCCGGTGGAGGCGATGCGCGCCAGATTGTAGGCAATTACCAGAGCGGCGGGGACGAGTAGAAAGTCAGGCAGGATCACGCCGTCTATCGGCTTGCCGTTCAGCGTGTCGGTCGCCCATTTGAACGCATAGGGAATGAGCATGGTCAAAAGTTTTGCAACGACGAGAAACACCGCCGCCCACACAACGCGGGCTTTCAGATCAGGCCGGTCGCCGGGCCACATGTAGGGCCAGAGATTGCGCAGCGTTTCCATCATGCCCTTGTCGGCGGTGACAGTCTTGGATGTCATAAGGCAGGTTCCTTGATTGTTTCCGCTCTAGGCGCGCAGCATTCACATGCAAGACGCTCGACTGAACTCTTCAAGATTTCTACGGCGACTGTCGCGAGCGAATAGCTGGACTGCTGCTGGCGCGGCTCGTAGCGGACAAGCCCCGCCTCAACCAAAACTTTCAGATGCTGCGAAACGGTCGACTGCGCCAGTTTCATCTCGCCAACGACCTGCTTGCAGTTGCAGACCGCGTGGCAGGCAAGATGGCGCAGGATTCGGATGCGCACTGGATGCGCGAGCGCTGCGAACATGTCGGCCAGATGCTCGTCGGAATAAGAAAACGCTTTGGAGCTTTCATTCATCGCCTATCGACGATAGACGATGAATGTGCGTCAAACAAGTGCCTATTGCGCCTCAGAAGCCTTTTTGCGCCGGTCAATTTCGGCCATGTCAGCCGCCTCGCCCTCGGACGTTTTCTCCGGGATCATCATGACCTGGCCTGGCCAAATCCGGTTTGGATTTGTCACCTTGTCCTTATTGGCGAGGTAGATGGTCGAGTAGCGCACACCACGTCCATAGATGCGCCGCGAGATGCGCCACAGCGAATCCCCGCGCCGGATAATGACCGACGCCTCGGCCTTGGTGAGCGCGGGCGCGACAGCCACTTCTGATGCGGCTGGCTCGGCGGCCTTTGCGGCGATCTGCACCTCAGCCTCCGCGTCGGCGGGTGCGGCAGCTTCGGTCTGCGCGGTCTCGGAAGCCTTGGCTGGCTCAGGCACCGCGGCCTTTGCCGTCTCAGCCGGGGCGGCGGGCTCCTTCGCAGGCTCGGCCGGAGCGACAGCAACAACCGTTTCGCCTGCCTCGCGGGTGAACGGCACTGTGACGCGGGAGATGAGCTTGCCGTCCGGACCGATCGTGTCGGCATGGATGAAATAGTCGCCGACGGCGAGATCGCGGCTCGCTTCAAGCAGGAAGCGGTTGTTTTCCGTCGCCTTGGTTTCGCCGAGCAGCGTCTCGGTGGCGTAGATGCGGATGGTTGAGCCAGCGGGGGCGCTGCCTGCGACGAAGATTTTGTTGCCCTCAATTTCCACCGCTTCCACCGCGACGCTGGCCAGCGGAATGGTCACTCTCGCCGTGGTCTCAGCGGCAGGCGCTTCCGGCTCGGCTACGGCAACTGTTTCTTCAGCAGCGGGCTTTGCAGGTTCAGCGACCGGCTCAACGGCCTTGGCGAGTTCCGCTTCCGGCGCTTTTTCGGCTGCGGGCGCGGCTTCTTTCGCCGGTTCTGCAACAGCCACTTCAGCGGGCTTCACAGCTTCCGGCGCGGTGATGATGCGGCTTGCTTTGCCCGGCTCCTCGATCATGGCCAGAACCTCGCCCTTGAGGTCCTGCGGGATGGAGACGATTGCTGTCTGGACCGACGTTGCGGCATTGCCGTCGGGATTTGTGGTGCGAAGGACCATCGAATAGTCGCCGGCTTTAAGCGGATCGTTCAGGACAAGCGCGAAATCGCCATTGGCCTCGGCTTTGGTTTTGCCGAGCACAGTGTCACCGGTGATGAGCTCAATGTCTGCGTTCGGGGTGCCTTTGCCAGCGACGAGCAGCGAACCGTCCGGCTCGGCGCGCAGGAGGCCGAACTCGGGGGCCATGGCGGCAACTGCGGCGGGGGCGTCGGTTTTGACGGCGGGCGCAGCGGCTTCCGGCGCGGCGGGCTTGACCTCAGCAGGCGCCTCGACGGGCTGTGCCGGATCCGCCTTGGCGACTTCCACGGGCGCCTCAGGTGTCTTGGCCGCTACCGGGGCGGCAGGTTCGGCTTTTGCGGCCTCAGCCACTGGTTCCGCAGGCTTCACAGGCTCTGCTGGCGCTGCAGTTTCAACCGGCGGCTTGGCCGGACCGTCAAAAACGCCATTGTAGGCCGCGAGCGCCGCCGCGCTTGTGGCCGTTGCGAAGCCCAGAAACAGGGCCCTAAATCTGTTCATTAACGTGCCTTCCCCTTAGTTTTTCTTAGGTTTATAGGTTTTTTCACCTGTTCACAAGAACTGCGCGTCTGCGCCAAATCAACTTCAATATCGGACAAAAAATGACTGGAATCACCTCCTTATGCGTCTATTGCGGCTCATCGCCGGGGCGAAATCCAGTTTACGGTGAAAGCGCCCGGCGGCTGGGCGCGGAAATCGCCGCAAACAGTCTGCGACTCACCTATGGCGGCGGCACGCGGGGAATCATGGGCGCTGTGGCCGAAGGCGTGCTCGACAATGGCGGCAATGTGCTCGGCATCATACCGCAGTTTCTGTTGGGCAAGGAGGCGGCGGAGCGCACGGCAAACCCTCACATTGAGCTGATCGTCACGCAGGATATGCATGAGCGCAAACATCTTCTATTCGAAAACGCCGACGCGTTCATCGCGCTGCCCGGCGGCATTGGGACGGTCGAGGAGATCGTCGAGATCATGACCTGGGCGCAGCTCGGGCGGCACAGAAAGCCGATGGTGTTTGCCAATATTCTCGGCTTCTGGGACCCGATGCTCGCGATGCTCGCGCATATGCAGGCGGAAGGATTCATCCACACCGGGCATTTGGTGCGGCCGCTGGTGATCGCCGATATTGCTGAGATCATTCCGGCCATCCTAGCTTCGGCCAAGGCGGGAGCCGAAGGCAATAAGGAAATAATCAACAGGCTGTGATCAGCTTTTCTCATTGCCACGCCCCGTTTCCGGTCTGGCCATTGGGTTCCAAGGGACGTACAGGGCGTGTGGTCCTGCCGGTTGGAATAATTGAAGAGTGTGGCTCGCCACACGCCCTGTCACGGCTTTTTGCCAGGGCTGGCGCATGGGACGCTCC
>JANMMM010000050.1:0-10018 GCA_031373225.1 Phyllobacteriaceae bacterium
CCAGTCAATGGTTGCGAACTCACCACCCTTGGCGCTGCCCCTCATCCGGCGCTGCGCGCCACCTTCTCCCCGCAAGGGGCAGGGAGAAGGGAAGAGCCGCAAAGGCCGGTGAACCCCTTCTCCCCGTTCTGACGGGGAGAAGGTGCCCCGATAGGGGCGGATGAGGGGCAGCTCCGAGGGTGCAGAACTGGCTCACAGCGCCCAGCAGGAACACCAAATGTCCAAGTGGAAAGACGTGAAAAAAGTCGTGCTCGCCTATTCCGGCGGGCTCGACACATCAATCATCCTGAAATGGCTGCAGACCGAGCTTGGCGCTGAAGTCGTTACCTTCACCGCTGATCTCGGCCAAGGCGGCGAGCTGGAGCCGGCGCGCCAGAAGGCGCAGATGATGGGCATCAAGGACATCCGCGTCATGGATGTGCGCGAGGAGTTTGTCTCGGATTATGTCTTCCCGATGTTCCGCGCCAACGCTTTGTATGAGGGCCTGTATCTGCTCGGCACCTCCATCGCCCGCCCGCTGATTTCCAAGCACCTCGTGGACATCGCCCGCGAGACCGGCGCGGACGCCATCGCCCATGGCGCGACCGGCAAGGGCAATGACCAGGTGCGCTTCGAGCTTTCCGCCTATGCGCTCAACCCCGACATCAAGGTGATTGCGCCATGGCGCGATTGGGAATTCAAATCCCGCACGGACCTCATGAACTTTGCCGAGCAGCACCAGATTCCTGTGCCGAAGGACAAGAAGGGCGATGCGCCTTTCTCTGTGGACGCCAATCTTCTGCACTCCTCCTCCGAGGGCAAGGTGCTGGAAGACCCATGGCAGGAGCCGCCGGAATTTGTCCATCAACGCACTGTCTCGCCAATGGACGCGCCGGACGAAGTGACTGAGATCGAGATCGAGTTCAAGAACGGCGATCCCATTGCGTTGAACGGCAAGAAGCTCTCGCCCGCCACGCTGCTTGCCGCGCTGAATGATTTGGGCCGCGACAACGGCATTGGCCGTTTGGACCTCGTCGAAAACCGTTTCGTCGGCATGAAGTCGCGCGGCGTCTATGAGACGCCCGGCGGCACGATCCTTTTGCAGGCGCACCGGGCGATTGAATCGATTACGCTTGACCGGGGCGCGGCGCATCTCAAAGACGATATCATGCCGCGCTATGCTGAACTCATCTATAACGGTTTCTGGTTCTCGCCGGAGCGGGAAATGCTGCAGGCGCTGATCGACAAGAGCCAGCAGGATGTCGAAGGCGCGGTGCGGCTGAAGCTCTACAAAGGCAATGTCATCGTCACCGGACGCAAGTCCGGCAAGTCGCTTTACTCCGACAAGCTTGTCACTTTCGAGGATGACCAGGGCGCCTATGACCAGAAAGACGCGGCGGGTTTCATCAAGCTCAATGCGCTCAGGCTGCGCACGCTGGCGGCGCGCCGGCGCAAGAGCTGACGGAGCTGCGGGATGAGAAACATCCGGCGGCTGGTGTTTCTCTTTGCAGGCTTTGAGCCGCATGCGGCGGAACAGCAGCGCTCTCGGTTTGACTACGCCGCAAAGCAGACCGGGCGGCTTTGGAACTCATCGTTTGAGGTTGGCGCGCTGAGGCCCGGTCCGCACGGGTGCGCGGAATTCCATGTGAAAGCGCATGGCCCCGGCTGGACGGCGCAGACGGATTTAGTGGTCTGCGACTGGTCGGATTTCATCGTGGCGCTGCAAGGCCAAAATCCCGTCCGGCGTTTCTTTTCCGGCCTCGCGGCGCTCGCCAGCTTCGCCGCCAACGGCACGTTCCTGCGCTATTGCGGCACCAGCTGGCGGTATGGAGTATTCTTTGTCATTCCGCTTATCTTGATCCTCTGCGCTCTTCTACCTCTGGGGCTGGTTGTCTTCGGAGGCGGGGCCGCGCTGGCGGGCGTCCTGCTCAGTGCCCTCTTTCTGTGGCTTTTCAACGACCGTCTGTATTTGACGCAGACACTCGACAATTGGCGCTTTGCCCGCGCGGCTTCGCTGGGGAATGACCCGGGGATTGAGAACAGAATTGCGCTGTTCAAGGCGGCCATGGAAAATCGCATTGCAGACTTTAACGCCGATGGCGGCGGCGAAGTTGTGGTCGCGGCGCACAGCCTCGGCGCTTACTTCGCGGTCATGGCGTTGGGCGGTGTTTTGGCGCAGGCCAAGCCGGAGCAACCCGCGCCCGGACTGTTGCTGGTTGGCTCCAGCCTGTTGAAAATAGCGCTGCATCCAAGTTCCGTCCGGCTGCGGGAAAATGTTGCCGAGATTGCGCGCTCAGATGCGCATTGGCTTGATGTTCAGTCCATGACCGACCTTCTCAACTTTTACCGCGCCGATCCCGTCGCCACGCTCGGACTTGCCGCAAAGCGGCAGCCGGTCCTGCAATTTGTCCGGTTCAGGGCGATGCTGACGCCGCAAACCTACCGCCGGATCAAGTTCAACTGGCTGCGCGTGCACCGGCAGTTTGTGCTGGCGGCGGAGCAGCGGACCAACTATTCTTTCCACATGATGCTGGCGGGGCCATTCCGTTTGGCTGAAATCATGGAGCACCGCGGCCTGCCGCAGGAGTTTGTCGCGGCGGCGCATTTCAAGGGGCCGGAAGCGTGACGTCCATCTTGGCAGGAAAGATCGTCTGGGCGCTGATGCTCACCGTCTGGTATGTGATCCGCTACCCCTATGCGCGGCGCTCCAGGCGTGCTGTAGTTGAAACCAATCAGAAGCGCGGCGCGGAGTTCGGGCGCATGGCGGTCGCCAGCATCGGCCTTGGCGTTCTTCCGGCGCTTTATCTTTGGACCAATCTCCTCGATTTTGCCGACCGCCCATCCGGCTGGGCACCAGTCGCCTTTGGCGGCCTTACCGCCTTTGGCGCGCTGGTGCTGTTCCTTCAGACACACAAGGCGCTTGGCAAGCTGTGGTCCATCTCGCTGCAGCTCAAGACGGAGCACAAGCTCGTGACGCACGGCATATATCAATCCCTGCGCCATCCGATGTATTCGGCATTTTGGCTGATGGCGATGGCGCAGGCGTTTCTTATTGCCAACTGGGTGGCGGGACTTTCCGGGCTTTTAGGATTTGGCTTCCTGTTTTTCTCCCGCATCGGACCGGAGGAGCGCATGATGGAGGCGCGGTTTGGCGATGAGTGGCGCAAATACAGCGCGCGGACAAAGCGGATCATTCCACATGTGTGGTAAGGAAAGAATGCAGGCCCTGGCTATACGAAGCGCCATCCCGGTAATCACCGCGCTTGTCATGTTCTTCCCGGCCTGCACCTCTGCCTTTGCGCTTGAGAAGAAGCCTGCCTCTGCTTCGGGCATGGACGAGCTTGTCTGCGAGAATGGCGGGCGGACGGCGAAGCTCACCGCGTCGCGGATACGCAAGGGCCACCCCGCCTATATAGAGTTCCGCACACGGATTTTGCCGGGTTCGCCTTCGGGTCACCTGTACATTGTCTTCGGCGAGCTTGATCCGGCGGGCAAACCCGTGTCGCGCCAGCAGACCGGGCTGATGCCGGTTGGGTCCATCGCCGGCTTTTACGGCGGCACGCTGGCCCCGGTCCCTGGCAAGACCCGCCCGCAATATCTGGACTGCCACGGCGGCACGCTCGGCGCATGGCGTGTTTCCGTCACCGCCGCGCAATACAGGGCAATTGTCCGCAAGGCGCGCGCCAGCTTGGCAAAGCCACCGCTCTGGAGCATGTTTGGGCACAATTGCAATCATTTCGCCGCAGGGTTCGGCGACCTTGCCGGGCTGAAGCGGCCGAAAAATTCCGCTTTGCCCTCGGTTTCCTACCTGCCCGCCTATATAAAGGCGAACAGATAGACGTTTGATTCCAAGCGCAGTTAATTCCGCCAAACGACAGGAAAATGCATGACTTCTCAACTCAGTTCGTGGGGCGGGTCCTTGGGACTTCCCGATTTTGATTCGATCATTGATTCTGATTTCGCCGCCGCCTTCGATGCCGCGATGGCGGAGCACAGGGCAGAAATCGCCGCGATCACCGGCAATCCAACCGCCCCGACGATTGAAAACACGCTCGCCGCGCTGGAGCTGTCCGGCGAGGCGCTGTCGCGGGTCTCCTCCGTGTTCTGGCTGAAGGCCGGGGCGCACACCAATCCGGAGATCGAAGCGCTGGAGCGCGAAATTTCGCCCAAACTCTCCCGGCACTATTCGGCGATCAATATGAACAAGGCGCTGTTTGAGCGGATCGATGATCTGCATTCGCGCCGCGATGCGCTGGGTCTGGACGGCGAAACACTGCGGGTTCTGGAGGAAAGTTGGAAAGGCATTGTCCGCTCCGGTGCAAGGCTTGCAGCGAAAGAACAGGCGCGCTTGGCGGACATCAGTTCGCAATTGGCGCTTGAGGGCGCGAAGTTCGGCCAGAATGTCCTTGCCGATGAAAAGGCATGGGCGCTGATTATCGAAGATGAAGCGGGACTTTCCGGCCTGCCGGACGGGCTGCGTGGCGCGATGAAGCAGGCGGCAGCCGAGCTGGGACGCCCGGACGCACATGCCGTGACCCTGTCGCGCTCGATCGTCGAGCCGTTCCTGACCTATAGCGACAGCCGCGGCCATCGCGAGGAAGCCTTCCGGGCATGGTCGGCGCGCGGTGAGAATGGCGGCGAGAGCGACAACCGCGCCATTGTCGCGCTGACGCTGGCGCTGCGGCATGAGAAAGCCGGGCTGCTTGGTTATGAAAGCTTCGCCGCCTACAAGCTCGACGACACGATGGCGAAAACGCCGGGCGCGGTCAGCGCGCTGCTGACCGATGTCTGGCAGCGGGCATTGTTACGCGCCGGCCGCGAAGCGGAAGCATTGCAGGCGCTCGCGCAGTCGCTGGGCAGAAATCACGACATCATGCCGTGGGACTGGCGCTACTACGCTGAGAAGCTGCGGGCGCAAAAGTATGATTTCAATGAGGCGGAGGTCAAACCTTATCTCGAACTGAACCGCATGGTGGACGCCGCCTTCGCGGTCGCCTTGCGCCTGTTCGGCCTGAAATTTGAGGAACAGAAAGGTATCGCAGCTTGGCATCCGGATGTGCGGCTGTTCAAAGTTTTCGACGCGTCCGGCGCGGAGACCGCGCTGTTCCTCGGCGACTATTTCTCGCGCCCGTCCAAACGCTCCGGCGCGTGGATGAGCGCGCTGAAGAGCCAATATAGGCTGGGCGAAGGCTCCAGGCCGGTCATCTACAATGTGATGAATTTCGCCAAAGCGCCCGAAGGCCAGCCGACGCTTTTGTCGTTTGACGACGCGCGAACGTTGTTTCACGAGTTTGGCCACGCCCTGCACGGCATGCTGTCCGACGTGCGCTGGCCATCGGTGTCCGGAACATCCGTGGCGCGCGATTTTGTCGAACTTCCGTCGCAGCTTTACGAGCATTGGCTGACCACGCCGGAGGTGCTCGGCGAATATGCCGTGAATCATGAAACCGGCCAGCCGATGCCGAAAGTCCTGATCGACAAGCTGATGGCGGCGCGCACGTTCAACGCCGGTTTCCAGACCATTGAATTCACCGCCTCGGCGCTGGTCGACATGGACGCGCACAAGGACGGCGCGGCGGCGGCTGACCCGATGGCGGCGGAGGCGGCGCTGCTTGCCTCGCTCAACATGCCGCAGGGCATCATCATGCGCCACCGCACACCGCATTTCGCCCATGTCTATTCCGGCGACGGCTATTCGGCCGGCTATTATTCCTACATGTGGTCGGAAGTCCTTGATGCCGATGCGTTCAAGGCGTTTGAGGAGAAGGGTAATCCGTTTGACGCGGACACTGCGGCGCTTCTGAAAAAGCACATCTATTCCAGCGGCGGATCGCGCGACCCGGAACAGGCCTATATCGCCTTCCGGGGGCGTATGCCGACAGCGGACGCGATGCTGGAGAAGCGTGGGCTGCTGTGAGCGTTTCCTGTTGAATTGCAACGGATGAAGCCATAGCCTGACTTTTGGGGCGCGGAACTCTGGCGGAGTTGCGCAATGGTGGATGTGGATGTTGTGATCGTCGGCGCGGGCGCGGCGGGGCTTGGAGCGGCCAAAATCTGCCGGGCAAATGGGCTGACCTTTAAGGTGCTGGAAGCCATGGGCCGCATCGGCGGCCGTGCGTTCACTTCGACCGAGCATTTTGGCATTCCGTTCGACATCGGCTGCGCCTGGCTGCATGCGGCCGAGCGCAATCCGTTCTTCCCAGAGGCAAAAGAGGCTGGCTGGACGCTGCAATATCATGACATGGCGCTTGATCATCTCTATTTCGGCAAACGCAAGGCGGAAGCTGATGAAATTATGGAAATGAACCGCGCTGATGAGACACTGGCTGCGGCGCTCGATACATACCGTGGCGCAGACGACCGGTTGAGCGCTGTTGTCGGCAAGGGCCACGGGATGAGGGCGGTGGCGACCTATGCGGGGCCGATGGATTTCGGCCAGGACATGGACGAGATCTCCATTGAGGACTTCAAACGCGCCGCCGATCTTGAGCCGAACTATCTCACCAAGGAGGGTTTCGGCGCGCTGGTGGCGCGGTTCGGGGCGGAAGTGCCGGTTGATCTTAACACACCGGTCAGACGCATCCGCTGGGACAGCGCGGGCGTTGAAGTTGAAACGGATCGCGGGACGATCAAAGCGAAAAAAGTGATTGTGACCGTTTCCACCGGCGTACTCGCCTTTGGTAATATTGAATTCGTGCCTGATCTGCCGCCGGCCTATGTGGAATCGTTTTTCGATCTGCCGATGGGAATGCTCACGAAAATTCCACTGGAGATTAAGGGCGAACGGCTTGGCTTGAAGCCATTCGACGATCTTCTGATCGAACGTCCGGCGCGCCATGACATTTATTTCCTTGCCTTCCCGTTCGACAAGGACCTGATGGTCGGCTTTGTCGGCGGCGATTTTGCCTGGGAGCTGTCGGTTGCCGGCGAGGCCGCCGCGCGGGATTTCGCCATTGACCGGCTGGCGGACATCTTCGGATCGGACGTAAAGAAACTGGTTGGCCGTTCAATGATGACCAATTGGGGGGCCGAGCCGACAGTGCGCGGCGCTTATGCCGCCGCGCGGCCGGGCCGGGCGGAGGCGAGGAACATATTGTCTGAGCCGGTCGCTGAGCGGATACATTTCGCCGGCGAGGCGCTGGCCGGGCCTTTGATCCAAACCTGCGGCGGCGCGCGGCTTTCCGGCGAGAAGGTGGCGGGAGACATAGTACGCGCCCTGCGTCCAGCTTGACATGACTAGCCGTTCTCATGCCCTGTCGCTCATGGGAGATTGGAAATGAAAAAACGGATTGGCGAGGCCTTCATGTCCCCTGACGCCTATGGCAGGTCGCTGCCGAGGGGCGTCGGCATCAACCTGCTTGTTTCCGAGATCGAGCCGATGGCCGCCTTCCTGCGCGAGATTCTCTCCGCCAATGTTCTGTATGCCGACGCGGATTTTGCCGCCCTGGTTATTGAAGGGTCGCCGGTCATGCTGCATGCGGACCACACCTATCTTGACCATAAGCTGCATGGCATTGTGTCCGGCGTTGAGGCCCGGGGCATCGGCGTTGAAATCCGGGTCTATGGCTGCGATCCAGACCGGGCGGAAGCTGCGGCGCGGGCGATGGGCGGAGTGATTCTGTCGGGCGCCGTGGACAAGCCGCATGGCCTGCGCGAGTGTCATATTGTCGGCCCGTGCGGCTATGCCTTCGTGCCAAGCTTGACGATTGCGCCATAGTATCGCTAAAATTTGCGTAAAATTGCGGGATTCATTGGCTTAGAGGTTGCATTTGCGGCGATAGGCCATTCTATCGACGCAAGGTAATGTTCAAAAGGCCTGACACAGGCGAGCGATGTGGGGAGACACATGATGAAACTGACTTCTAAAGCGGCATCGGCGCTGATTGTGGCGGCCCTCGGCCTTGGCGGCTGCCAGAGCTCGCGCATTTCCGGCATTGACACCGGCGGCCCCGCGCCGCTTCCCGCTGCGCCAACCGGCGTGGTGCAGCAAAGCCAGCTGCCGCCGCCGACCAATCCGGCGGGCACGCAGGTCGCCGCAGTTGACCCGGCGCAGTTCCCAGCCGCGCCGACGAACCCCGGTGGAATCAAGACTTTGACGCCGACGACGCCGGCGGTTGGCACGGAGGTTGCTGCGGTGAATCCAACAGGTCCAGACTTGACTGTTGGCGGCATAGCCGGGGTCTGGAATGTCAATGTTGCTGGCCAGTCCTGCAAGGTGGCGACGCCGCAGACCAAATTCGGCCAGGGTTTCCGCGCCGGACCGCTGAAATGTCCGGGCGAAATGGCCAATGTTAAATCATGGAATGTCGCTGGCAAGCAGCTGACGCTCTATGACGAGGGCGGCTCGGCGGTCGCCAAGCTCTATGGCGCCGGCGGCGGCTACAGCGGTCAGACATCCGGCGGCAGCGCGGTCAGCTTGACTCGCTGACAAATTCAAATAACCAGCCGGGATGGCAGCATCCCGGCTTTTTATTGCCTGATTGGTCAAGATGACGAGACAAACGCCCAGCCAATCGGTCAAATCCGCCTATGACCTTGCAGTCACAGAACAGAAACTGTCGCCCGATCCGGCACAGGAAGCGCTTGTCGGGCGGCTGGACGCCTTGAACCGGCATTTGGCTGACATACCCGAAAATGGGCGGACATCGTTTTTGTCGAGGTTTTTCAACAGCAAGAACAAACTTCCCCCCGTCCGCGGCCTCTATGTCCACGGCTCTGTCGGACGCGGCAAAACCATGCTGATGGACATGTTCTTCGCCGCGTGTCCTCGAAATGCCAAGCGCCGCGTGCATTTTCACGCCTTCATGCAGGATGTTCACGAGCGAATCCACGCCCACCGGCAGGCGTTCAAGCGCGGCGAAAACAATGAGGAGGACCCGATCGCGCCGGTTGCCCGCGATCTCGCAAAAGAGGCGCGGCTGCTATGCTTTGACGAGTTCCACGTGCTCGACATCGCCGACGCCATGATCCTGTCGCGGCTGTTCAAGGTGCTCTTTGAGGAGGGCGTCGTTTTGGTCGCCACTTCGAACCTTGTGCCTGACGACCTCTATTACAATGGCCTGAACCGCGAACTGTTTCTGCCTTTCATCGCGCTGCTGAAACGCCATGCCGACATTTTCAATCTCGGCGCCAGGATGGATTACCGGCGGGAAAAGCTGAAAAACATGGCAATTTACCGCACTCCGCTCGGCCCCATTGCCGATGCGGCCATGAATGAGGCTTGGTCGCTGGTGACGGCGCATGAGGAAGCCGCGCCAAAAACAATCATGGTGCGCGGCCACCGGTTTCACATTCCGCTGTCCGCGCCCAGCGCGGCGCGGTTCGGGTTTGACGATCTTTGCGCCAAGCCGCTCGGCGCTGCGGATTATCTGGCGCTGGCCAAGCTTTATCCGACGATTTTCATCGACCATGTGCCGCATCTGGATTTTTCCAAACGCAACGAGGCCAAGCGCTTCATCATTCTGATCGACGTCCTCTTTGATTTTGGCAGCCGCATCTTCATCACAGCCGCCAACGCGCCGGATGATATTTACAGCGTCAAAGCAGGGCTGACGGTCGGCGAATTCTCCCGCACCAGTTCGCGGCTGATTGAAATGGCCAGCGAAGCCTATGTCGCCGCATGGGAAAAGCGGCAGTTGGAATTGCAGGCATTGGTCTAAAGACGAAGAGTTTATTGACGCTTACGTAAATCAAAAACAAACTAACCGATTGAAATTGTTGACACGAAAATAATCGTTTGTGTTTATTTCTGTTTCAGCATATCCAAAACATGAAATTCCGCTGTCTCAACGTCACTTTATTCCGGGAAATCCAGCATGGCACGCAATAAAATCGCACTCATCGGCTCAGGCATGATCGGCGGCACGCTCGCCCATATGGCGGGGCTGAAGGACCTTGGCGACATCATCATGTTCGACATCGCCGAGGGCATGCCGCAGGGCAAGTCGCTTGATATTGCGCAGTCTTCGACGATTGACGGCTTTGACTCGCGGCTTGTCGGCGTCAATGATTACAAGGGCATTGAGGGCGCGGATGTGTG
>JANMMM010000055.1:0-2405 GCA_031373225.1 Phyllobacteriaceae bacterium
ATATCGTTGACCCAACCCCGCAGACCGTGGACGCGCTGATGAAGCTCGACCTGGCCGCCGGCGTTGACGTCGAAATCAAGCTTTAAGTTTCGGGGAACGAGATAATGCGTTCAGGTGTTATTGCACAAAAGCTGGGAATGACCCGCATCTTCATGGATGGCGGCGAGCAGGTTCCGGTCACGGTTCTCCGCATGGAGAATTGTCAGGTTGTCGCGCAGCGGACCGAAGAGAAGAACGGCTACACCGCCGTTCAGCTCGGCGTCGGCCTTGCCAAAGTGAAGAATGTCAACAAGGCTGAGCGCGGCCAGTTCGCGGCAGCTTCCGTCGAGCCGAAAGCCAAGGTCGCGGAATTCCGCGTGTCGGCTGATAATCTCATTGAGGTTGGCGCTGAAATCACGGCGGATCATTTCGTTGCCGGCCAGAAGGTTGATGTGACGGGAACGTCCATCGGCAAAGGCTTTCAGGGCGTCATGGTCCGCTACAATTTCCGCGGCATGCGCGCCACGCACGGCGTGTCCGTCTCCCACCGCGCCCATGGTTCGACCGGTCAGCGTCAGGATCCGGGCAAAGTCTTCAAGGGCAAGAAGATGGCCGGCCACATGGGCGACACCCGCGTGACGACCCAGAATCTGGAAGTTGTTTCGACCGATGTCGAGCGCGGCCTTATTCTGGTGCGGGGCGCGGTGCCGGGTTCCAAGGGCGCTTGGATTTTGGTCCGCGACGCCGTGAAAATGGCGCTTCCGGACAGCGCGCCAAAGCCTGCGGGCCTGCGCAAGGCGGCGTCTGTAGCTCCCGTTGTGGAAGCGGCTCCGGTGGTTGAAGAGGCCGCTGTCGTGGAAGCCGCTGTAGTGAATGAAGGGGCCGAATGATGGACTTTAACGTTACGACCCTTGACGGCGGTGAAGCCGGGAAAGTCGCCGTCTCGGACGCGATTTTCGGGCTGGAGCCGCGCGAAGACATTCTGCAGCGCATGGTCCGCTACCAGCTTTCCAAGCGCCAGCTTGGTTTGCACAAGGCGCTTGGCCGCGCCGAAATCAACCGCACCGGCGCGCGGCTTTACAAGCAGAAGGGTACGGGCCAGGCCCGCCACCATTCCGCCCGCGCCCCGCAGTTCCGCGGCGGCGGCAAAGCCCATGGTCCGGTCGTTCGCAGCCATGCGCATGATCTGCCCAAGAAGGTGAGGGCGCTCGCATTGCGCCACGCGCTTTCCGCCAAGGTGAAGGCGTCCGAGATCATCATCATCGATGCGCTGGTGGCGGCGGAAGCCAAGACCAAGACGCTGGCCGCGCGCTTTGACAAGCTGGGCTTTACCAACGCCCTGATGATCGGCGGCGCTGAGCTGGATTCAAATTTTGCAATGGCCGCTGCGAACATCCCAAATATTGATGTTCTGCCGGTTCAGGGCATCAACGTGTATGACATTCTGCGCCGGGGCAAGCTTGTGCTCACCAAGGCGGCTGTCGAAGCCCTTGAGGAGCGGTTCAAATGATTGATCTTCGCCATTATGACGTGATCGTCAGCCCCGTAATCACTGAAAAATCGACGCTGCTGTCGGAAGTGAACCAGGTGGTTTTCAAGGTTGCCCCAAAGGCGACCAAGCCTGAGATCAAAGCGGCTGTTGAGGCCCTGTTCGGTGTCAAGGTCATGGCTGTCAACACTTTGGTCCGCAAAGGCAAGGTCAAGCGATTCAAGGGCACCAAGGGCCGCCAGAGCGATGTGAAAAAGGCAGTTGTGACGTTGGCCGAAGGCCAGTCGATCGACGTGTCGACGGGTCTTTGAGGAATTAGATCATGGCATTGAAGACCTACAATCCAACAACCCCCGGCCAGCGCCAATTGGTGCTTGTTGACCGTTCGGCGCTCTACAAGGGCAAGCCCGTCAAGGCTTTGACCGTTGGCAAGAGCTCGAAGGGCGGGCGCAACAATGCAGGCCGCATCACCGCCCGTTATCAGGGCGGCGGTCACAAACAGAGCTACCGTCTGGTCGATTTCAAGCGCCGCACGCTGGATGTCGCAGCAATTGTCGAGCGTCTGGAATATGATCCGAACCGCTCAGCCTTCATCGCGCTGATCAAATATGCCGACGGCAGGCAGTCCTACATTCTGGCGCCGCAGCGTCTGGCGATCGGTGACAGCGTCATCGCATCGATGAGCGCCGACGTGAAGCCGGGCAATGCGATGCCTCTGCAGGCGATGCCGGTCGGGACTATCGTTCACAATGTCGAGCTGAAGCCCGGCAAGGGCGGTCAGGTTGCCCGTTCGGCTGGCGCGTATGCGCAACTCGTCGGACGCGACCAGGGCATGGCAATTCTGCGGCTCAACTCCGGCGAACAGCGCCTCGTGCACGGCACCTGCTTTGCAACGGTCGGCGCGGTGTCGAACCCGGACCATTCCAACCGCTCGCTC
>JANMMM010000068.1:0-24497 GCA_031373225.1 Phyllobacteriaceae bacterium
GCCATGATCGACGCGACCATCGTGCGGGCGCATCAGCACAGCGCCGGGGCGCTAAAAAAGGGGGCCTCGACCAGGCCATCGGGCGCTCAAGAGGCGGGCTGACGACGAAAATCCACGCCATTGTCGATGCCTTGGGCAACCCGCTTGCGGTCAGCCTGACCGGCGGCCAAGTTCATGACATTAATGAGGCAGAGCCGCTGGCCGCGCAAATCGAACCCGGCGCGCTGCTTGCGGACAAGGGCTACGACGCCGACAGCTTCGTAAACAGCCTTGAATCGCGGGGCATCGAAGTCGTCATCCCGCCGAAATCAAACCGTAAGGTTCAGCGGGAATGCGACTATGCGCTTTACCGGGAACGCAATCTGGTCGAAAACTTCTTCAAGATAATCAAACACTTCAGAGGCATAGCCACCCGTTACGAGAAAACCGCGCGAAACTTCCTCGCCGGGGTTCACTTGGTTTGCGCGCTGGTTTGGCTTAAATGACGACACACCCTAGATCGAAAAGCGCATCACATTTTATCCAATGCCCCGCGCCTTGCGGCATACTTGTCGCCGCTGCCCTCATGGGACCGGATGATCACCGGCATTCGGGAGTGCAGGCGGCCTACGGCAGGACCACGCGCCATGGACGTTCCTTGGAATTCAATGATTCAGACCGGAAACAGGGCGTGACAATGAGGCGGCTTGCTCTCAATAAATCGTCGCCTTCATCCGCTCCGGATAGGCTTCATCATAGGCTTTGCCGTCAAATCCGTCCTTGGCCAGCCGCTGCATCATTTCTCCAACGCTCGGAAGGTCGGATGATTTGATGTGCGTTGCCGCTTCCCAGACCTTACAGCGCACCAGCGCCTTCTGGCACTGAGTGTAGACGCGCTCGTCATGGACAATGATGACGCAGTTCGGCGCTTTTCCCTCAATTGCGAAGGAACCGCAGTGGCCCGGGTCCGTTGAAAGCTCCGCCCTGCCGTTGACCCGCAACGTGCCGTTGACGCCGGGAATGAGAAACAGAAGCGCCATGCGCGGGTCACGCACGATATTGCGCAGCGAGTCGATGCGGTTATTGCCGCGCCGGTCGGGGATCATCAGGGTTTTCGGATCGGCGATGCGCACGAAGCCTTTCGGATCGCCGCGCGGCGAGCAGTCGAGGCCTTCGAGACCGATGGTGGCGAGGATCATCAGCGGCGATGCATTGATCCAGCGCGCGAAATCTTCCGAAACGTAATCTATCTCTTTAAGGAGGCTGGTCGGAACGGGCGCGTCATACAGAGCATCAAGCTCGGCTTCGCTGCAGATTATGGAACTCATCGCCGCGTTCCCGCTGTTTTCAGGAGCGACGATAGTTCAATTCTTGGCGAACACAACTTGGCGCACATCAATGTAGCCGCTGCGGAAGCCTGCCTCACAATAGTGCAGGTAAAACTCCCAAAGCCGCTTGAACCGCGCGTCAAAACCCAGGCTTTCCACGGATGCCCAAGATCCATTGAACCGCGCCCGCCATTCCCTCAGTGTGCGGGCATAATCTGCGCCGAAAACCATCTCACTTTTCAGCGCCAGCCCGTGGTCTGCGCCCAGCGACGTGAGATGCCTCGGCGTCGGCAGCATGCCGCCAGGAAAGACATAGCGCTGGATGAAATCCGGCCGCTGGCTGTAGAGTTTGAAATTGGGTTCGCTGATTGTGATGACCTGCAGTCCGGCGCTTCCGCCCGGTTTCAGCGATGCGTTCAGTTTGCCAAAGTAGGCCGGCCAGAACCGCTCGCCCACAGCCTCGAACATTTCGATGGACGCGATATGGTCGTAGACGCCTTTTTCGTCGCGGTAGTCCTGAAACTTGATTTTGACCCTGTCGGCAAGGCCGGCCGTGAAAATGCGCTCTGAGGCATAGTCCAGCTGCTGGCGGCTGATGGTGAGACCGGTGACCTGGCAGCCGATCTCTTTGGCCGCATATTCCGCAAAACCGCCCCAGCCGCAGCCGATTTCAAGCATATGGTCAGATGGTTTGATGCCCATGCTCACCGCCAGCGCCCGGTATTTCGCAGCTTGGGCCGCTTCAAGGCTCTGTGCGCCATCGGCGTAGAGCGCTGAGGAATAGGTCATGGAAGGATCAAGCCACGCGGAATAGAAGGCGTTGCCGAGATCATAATGGGCGGAAATGTTCTTCTTGGAATTGGTCAGAGTGTTTTCGTTCAGCCAGTGCCGCAGCCGCTGCACGGCGGTCATGAACCAGTTAGCGCCGCCCGCCAGCTTCTCGCCCATTTCCTGATTGACAAGAAACAGCTCCAGAAATGTCGTGATGTCCGGGCTCGTCCAGTCGCCGTCAATGTAGGATTCCGCCACGCCGATCGTCGCATTGGAAAAAGCCCGGTGCGGCAGATGCCAATTGTGCAGGATGACTTCCGCGTTCGGCCCCGGCTTTGCGCCGCCGACGCGGAATGTGCGCCCGTCCGGAATCTGCACTGACAGCGAGCCGAGCGGCAGATGCACGGCGGCAGCCAGCGCATAGCGCGCCTTGGCTGGCAGGTCATGCAGGAAATGTCCGATATTCTCTTTGGTCAGCGCAATGACCTCGGATCGTTTGGCGGTCAATACATCGGACACTCTATTCTCCGGCGGCTTGAAATGCCCGGTCAGCGGAAACACTGGCTGGCGGGGGCGGGGACGGACTTTTATGAAAGATAGCGCCCTTCAGCCAAAGGCGTAGGGCCTCGAAATGAATCAGGCCGACGACCTTTAGACCAAGCAGCGGGATGCGGATCAGCGCCGAGACAAGGTTTGCAGTCGACAGCGGCTTGGCCTGTGCCGAAAAACTGGCGGTCAGGATCGGGCCGGTCTCATCACGCTCCAAAATGCGCAGGCGCAGTTCCTCGCCGGGAGGCGATAGACGAAAGTCATACCTTCCGCTCATCCCGATGAAAGGCGACACATGCAGGCGTTTGGCGCAGGACTGCCGAAGACCGGCTTCAGAAAGTTCGCCCTCCTGCACCGGGCAGACATAGGCGTGCCGCTCACCAAAGGTGTTACGCACCTCGTAGATGACCGCAGACAGATTGTTGTCTGCATCATGCGCATAATAAACTGAGATAGGGTTGAATGCGTGCCCGAAGACCCGGGGGTAGGCAAGGAGCACCACACGGCGGGGAGCGGACATTCCCGCCTCAAGGCAAAGCGCTTCCACATAGGCGCGCAATCCCGCACCCGCCGGTGAAACGCGCGGGTCGATGTGGTCCGCCTCGTGAAACGAAAGAATATTGAACCTGTTGACGGAAAACAGCCAGGACATCCGTCCGAGCGCATCCAACTGGTCAACATCGATCAAGGTTGAGAAAACCCTGTATGAAAATCGGTGCGCAAACGGTTTCAACCGCGCGTGCATCACAGGGCCTTCATACAGCGTTCCTGCGGCTTCAGCGATCATTCCGCCGCCTCCGCCATGCCAGCTTGTGCGCTCCAAGGAATAGAAGCGCCGAGCGCGGCAGCCGCTTCGACGCCGGAGCGCAATCCGTCTTCATGAAATCCGTAGCCAGTCCATGCGCCGGCGAAAAAACTATTCCTCTGGCCCTGAATGGAAGACAGCCGTTTCTGCGCCGCCAGGGCGACGGCGTCAAACTGGGGATGCTCATAGGTCCATTCGCCAAACACAGATCCGTTTTTCAGATCCCTTTGCGGATTTAACGAAACAAACAGCGGTTTGGTTTCATCAATGCCCTGCAGCCGGTTCATCCAGTAAGTCATTGTGATTTCAGGCTCGCCGCCGGGACGCGAAGAGCGCAGATAGTTCCACGCCGACCAAGCGGCGCGTCGCTTCGGCATAAGGGAAGGGTCACTGTGCAGAACGACCCGGTTGGGGCGGAACTTCACAGCCGAAAGGATCGCAGTTTCCTCGGGGCTTGCATCGACAAGTATTGCGAGAATCTGGTTGCTGTGCCCTGCGAAGAGTGTGGCGTCGAACGTCTCAGTCGCCCCCGACTTCAGACCGAGGGCAATTTTTCCGTGTTCGCGCCGCGCGCTGACCACGGGCTCATCAAGCCGCACCCGATTGCCGAGCGGCGCGAGCAGCTTGTCGAGATAGCTTCTCGAACCGCCTGTCACGGTTCGCCAAGCCGGCCTGTCTTGATAGATCAGCCGGTGATTGTCGAAGAAATTGACAAAGGCCAGCGCAGGAAAATCCAGTATTTTCACACGCGGCGTGGACCAGATTGCTGCGCCCATCGGCACGAGATAATCGTCACGGAACCGCGCCGAAAAACCGCGCCATTCGATATATTCGCCTATCGTTTTATCGTTCAAATAGCCGGTTGCACGGTCAACCAGGCACTGTTTGTTGAAGCGCAGCACTTCGCGCAGCATCCAGTAAAATCCGGGCGAAACCAGATTCCGCCGCTGCGCAAACAGCGCACCATAGGACTGCCCTGACCATTCGAGCTTTCCATCGTCCAGCGACAGCGCAAAGCTCATTTCTGAAGCATGGGTTTTGACTTGCAGATGCTGGAAAAGGGCTGTGAGGAGAGGGTAGTTGAGCTCATTATAGACGATGAAACCGGTATCGACTGCGACAGGCGTTCCATCATAGTCGATGTCAACCGTGGCCGTATGCCCGCCAGCACTCCTGTCTGCCTCGAACAGTGTCACATCATGCGTTGGATTGAGTGCCCAAGCTGCCGCCGCCCCGGAAATGCCGGAGCCGATAATGGCGATCCTTTTCCTTATCAAGCCCTTATTCACTGCCCGCCCCGCAGACTCTTGTACGCCGCCAGCGCTCGTTCCCGCGCCACGGCATGATCCACAATTGGCATTGGATAAGTCTTTCCAAGTTCTATGCCCGCCGCCGCCAGTTCCATCGGCTTGGCCTCCCATGGGCGGTGCAGCAAATTGTTGGGCAGCCGGGCGATCTCCGGCACAAATTCGCGGACATAGACGCCGTCCGCATCGAACTTCTCGCCCTGCAACACCGGGTTGAAAATCCGGTAATAGGGCGCGGCGTCCGCGCCGGAACCGGCCACCCATTGCCAGCTGGCGGGATTGTTTGCGGGGCAGGCGTCGACCAGCGTGTCCCAGAACCATTCCTCACCGGTGCGCCAGTCCGCCAGCAAATGCTTGATCAGAAACGAGGCCGCCGCCATGCGCACCCGGTTGTGCATCCAGCCGGTTTGCCAAAGCTGCCGCATTCCTGCGTCGACAATAGGATAACCCGTCTGCCCGCGCTTCCAAGCGTCGATCAATTCGGGCTTCGAAGCCCAAAGGAAAGTGTCGAAGCTTTCGTTGAAATTCTTCGTGGAGAGCTTTGGAAAATGGAACAAGAGATGATAGGCGAACTCGCGCCAAACGACTTCCTTGCGGAAAACTTCCACATCGCGCGGCGAGTGCCGGTCCTCCAATCCATTCGTCGAATGCCATATCTGAAATGGGCTGATTTCGCCCATGGCAAGGTGTGGGGACAGGCGCGAAGTCGAGGCTTCTCCCGGCATATTGCGGCCATCGGCATAGTTGCTGATGCCATCGCTGATGAACAGGCGCAGCTTCTCCTGCGCGCCTTCCTCGCCCGGCTGCCAATCCTCGTTAAAGCCCTTGGACCAGTCCGGAGTCGTTGGCAGCAGCCTCCAGTCTTCAAGCTGGTCGCTTTCAAGGCTGCCCTTGTAACCTGCGATAGTTTCCGGCGCGGGATAGGGCGGTCTGGGAGCGGGCAGGGCGCTGAAGGCGCGCCAGAAGGGGGTGTAGACCTTGAACGGCCCGCCTGCGCCCGTTTTCACAAGCGTCGGCTCGTGCAGCAGCTGGCCGTCGAAACTTGCAGCGTTCAGCCCCCGCGCCTTCAGGCTGGCCTTGATGGCGGTGTCGATTGCCATCCCATCGGGGTCATGCCGCCGGTTCCAGAAGACGCTGTCCGCACCGCTTTCTTCAATCAACTTGTCAAGTATCTCGCCGGGATCGCCCTGGCGCAGGCACAGCGCGCCGCCTCTGGCCGCCAGCGACTCCGCAAGCCGCGAAAGCGAATGATGCAGCCACCAAAGCTGCGCGCCGCCATGCGGACGGCGGGCAGGGGCCTCTTCCAGGAGATAGACACAAATGACAGGCTTGCCTGCGGCGACGGCCCCGCAAAGCGCCCTGTTGTCGGCGAGGCGCAAGTCGGCGCGGAACCAGACAATTACCGCATTCTTGCGGTTCGACATATCTGCCGTCATAAAGGCCCCATTCCCGTCTTTTTATGAAAACGAGCCTGATACGCATCAAAGATCAAACCGGATTTCGGGAATTGCGACGGAAACTGGCTCCCCGGGCCGGATTCGAACCAGCGACCAAGCGATTAACAGTCGCTTGCTCTACCACTGAGCTACCGGGGAACAGCGTCTCTGCGCGCGCTGCCTATACAAAAGGCAGCCGGGAATGCCAAGCGCCAAATGCAATTATTCTTTTTTCATGCTCAGCCCGCCTGCGCGCAATTGCATTCAACGCGCTTGCCCACCACATTGCGCGACGTGCAGACAAGAGATGAAAGACACAGTGGAAATGAACGACGGCCTGCCAAAACCAAGGCGCTTGGAAATGTTCGGACGCGGCTTCAATCTGCCGCAGGGCAGGTGGCAGCGCATTGCGCTTGGCGTGGCGCTGGTTCTGGGCGGCATAGTCGGGTTCTTGCCCATACTTGGTTTCTGGATGATACCGCTCGGCCTTTTTGTCCTGTCTCTTGAGCTGGCTTCCGTGCGCAGGCTGCGCCGCCGGCTGATTGTGCGCTTTTCAAAGCGCCGTCAAAAAACAGGCTGAATCCAGTTTGCACTGTCACAATTCTCGTCTATGAAACCGGCCAGCCCTAAATCGATTTAGAAGGAAGACGCCATGACCGCCATCATCGACATTATCGGACGCGAAATTCTCGACAGCCGCGGCAATCCCACGGTGGAGGTTGATGTGATCCTGGAAGACGGCTCGTTTGGCCGCGCCGCCGTGCCGTCGGGCGCATCAACCGGCGCGCATGAGGCGATGGAGCTGCGCGACGGCGGCTCGCGCTATCTTGGGAAAGGAGTACAGAAGGCGGTTGACGCGGTCAACGGCGAGATATTCGACGCGGTCGGCGGCATGGACGCGGAGAACCAGCGGCACATTGACGAAGTGATGATCGAGCTTGACGGCACGCCCAACAAAGGCCGGCTCGGCGCAAACGCCATCCTTGGTGTTTCGCTGGCGACGGCCAAGGCCGCTGCGGAAAGCTCTGGCATGGACCTGTACCGCTATGTCGGCGGCGCAAACGCGCATGTCCTGCCGGTGCCGATGATGAACATCATCAATGGCGGCATGCATGCGGACAATCCGATCGATTTCCAGGAATTCATGGTCGTGCCGTTCGGCGCAGAGAGCTTGAAAGAGGCCGTGCGGATGGGTTCGGAGATTTTCCACACGCTGAAGAAGCGGCTGAAAGAAGCCGGGCACAACACCAATGTCGGCGACGAAGGCGGTTTCGCGCCAAACCTGAAAAGCGCCGAAGACGCGTTGGCCTTTGTTGTCTCGTCGATTGAGCAGGCGGGGTTTGCGCCGGGCAAGGACGTCGGCATCGCGCTCGACTGCGCCGCGACAGAGTTCTTCAAGGGCGGCAAATATGTCTACGAAGGCGTCGGCATCACCCGCTCGTCCGAAGAGCAGGCTAAATATCTCGCCAAGCTTGCGGCGGATTTTCCGATCATCTCCATTGAAGACGGCATGTCCGAGGACGACTGGGACGGCTGGAAAATGCTGACGGAACTCGCCGGCAAGAAAGTCCAGCTCGTCGGCGACGACCTGTTTGTCACCAACACCAAACGCCTTCAGCAAGGCATCGACAAGGGCATCGCCAATTCGATCCTCGTCAAAGTCAACCAGATCGGCACGCTGACCGAAACGCTCAACGCCGTCGAAACCGCGCACAAGGCCGGCTACACAGCTGTGATGTCGCACCGTTCGGGTGAAACCGAAGACTCGACAATTGCCGACCTTGCGGTGGCCACGAACTGCGGCCAGATCAAAACCGGCTCGCTGGCGCGCTCTGACCGGACGGCGAAGTACAACCAGCTGATCCACATTGAGGAAGGCCTCGGCACGCAGGCTGTGTATGCGGGGCGGGCGACGCTGCGGACAAAGTAGGGCATACCCAGACACAGGCGCTTAGCGAAAGATGGGAGTGAGCAGATGAAAACGCCTACTTTGACTGAGATGGGGATCAACAATCCCGGCGAAATCACCCGCTACACGATGAGCCAGCTCAACGCTTATACAGACGAGCTCACGATCTACTACAAGCGCCAAAAAGGCTCGCTTCTGCCGGTGCGCCGCGCCTACGAGTTCGGGCGTGCAATGCGGTCCGCGCTCGCCGACAGCGGAACTGGACGCATTGCCAATGTTGGCGATATTTCTCCGAGGCTGCTGGAAGCGGTTGCCGAACTTGACAGGCTGCTTGCTCATAAAGACACTCAAGGGGACCGAAAAGCAGCGGTTCTGGAAAAGCTGAGCGAACTGCGTCAAGAGCTGGGCGTGCGGGGACAAGCTGCCGACCTGGACAAGCGGATCAGTGACATAGAAGCTGATCTGCAAAACTTGTAGCGCTCAGCGGATGGCTCAATGCCGCCGCATCCAGTTATCGCATAAGATGTATTATGGAACTGAAATTCGTAAAGACGCGTCCTAGTATGCTTCGCTCGAGTTGGCTGGAGCTTCCGCATTGTCGAAACAAAGACGCGCAAGCCTCGGAGAAAAATGGTTTTTCTTTGCCAAGCAGCTGGCTTTGGGTAAGTTCAGTACGACCGCCGGATGACACGGCTGCCGCAGTTTTTGGAGATGTCTGGCTTTCATCGTCACCGCTGAATCAGGCAGTTGCCTCCGCCTCAAACACCAGCCCGTCAAACCCCGGTTCAACATGATCCGGTGTCATGGCCAGAAGGGTTCCATAATCCAGCGGTGTGTGCATGTGCGTGAAGATGGCGCGCCTCGGCGCCAGCTTGCCGATCCATTCAAGGCTCTGCGAAAGTGATATGTGCGTTGGGTGCGGATCGTGCTGCAAGGCGTCGATGACAAGCGTGTCCAGACCTGTCAGCCGCGCGGCGGTGGCCGCCGGAAAGTCGCTGACGTCTGAACAATAGGCAATGTTTTCAATGCGGAAGCCCAGAGAGATAATGCCGCCATGCCGCTGCGGCAGCGGCTCGAAGCGGATATCGCCGCCAGGGCCGGAGATTGCAAAGGGCTGGTGATGGACGATGTGGTTCTCACGGACAATGGGCGGATAGTAGCTGCCTTGCGGCGTTTCAAAACAATAGCGGAAGCCCTCCCGCATACGCGCCGATGTGGTCTCGTCAGCGTAAACATTGATGAGTTTTTTCTGTTCAATCCAAAAGCCGCGCAAATCGTCAATACCGTGAATATGGTCAGCATGGGCGTGGGTGTAGACAACAGCGTCAACCCGCCTCACCCCGGCGTTAACCATCTGCTGGCGGAAATCCGGGCCGGTGTCGATGACAACAATGGTCTTTGCGCCATCGGACCTGATTCGTTCGACCAGCATGGAGGCGCGCAGCCGCCGGTTCTTGGGATTTTTCGGATCGCACGCGCCCCAATCGCCATTGATGCGCGGCACGCCGGGCGACGAGCCGCAACCGAGAATGGTGAAACGCAGAATGTCAGACATCAAGTTCCGCCGGGATCAGATGTCGAGGGACTTTGGCGAAGAGCCTGAAGAAATTCCTTGTCGTTATTGCCTCAATCTCTTCAAGCGACCGGCCAATAGTGTCAGCAAGACACAGCGCCGTGTGCCGCACAAAGGCCGGCTCATTTCGCCTGCCCCGGTGCGGCGGAGGCGCGAGATAAGGCGCGTCGGTCTCGACCAGCAGCCTGTCTTTCGGAACGTCTTTAGCGATGGCGCGGATTTCTTCGGAGTTCTTGAAGGCCAATATTCCCGAGAATGACACGTAGCCGCCAAGCTCAACGCCGATCCCGGCGAGGCGGGGGCCGGAGGAAAAGCAGTGCAGAAGGAAAGGGAAAGCCCCCTTCCCTGTTTCCTCCACGAGAATATGCTCCATGTCCGCGTCAGCATTGCGCGCATGAATAACCAGCGGCAGTCCTGTCTGCCGCGCGGCATCAATATGCGCGCGCAGACCATTCGTCTGGGTGCCACGCGGCGACTTATCGTAGTGATAGTCCAATCCCGCTTCGCCGATGGCGACGCATTTTTCATAAGCCGAAATCCCGATCAGCTCCTCCGCCGTCACATCCGTTTCCTCACCCGCATTATGCGGATGTGTGCCGACGGAACAGAAGACATTTGGATATGCCTCGGCGATGGCGCGTATCCGTTCAAACTTGCGCACGCGAGTCGAGATAGACACCATCAGACCGACGCCCGCCTCCCCCGCCCGCTTCACGATGTCACCGCGCTCGGCGTCAAAATCCGGAAAGTCGAGATGGCAGTGGCTGTCAACCAGCATGGCTCACGCGCCGCCTTCAGCCGCATCCACATAGCGCGGAAACACCGGCTCCGGCGCAGGAAGCGGCGTGCCGGCGGCAAGCGCGCCGGAGTCGCCCGCAAAGGTGAAATCACGTTGATCCTGCGCCGCGGCAACCAGGTCAAGCAGCTTGGCCGCCGATTGCGGCATCACCGCCTGGCACTGGATGGCGACCCGCCGGATGATCTCCGCCGTCACATAAAGCACCGTCGCCATGCGCGCAGGATCGGTCTTCTTCAACGCCCATGGCTCCTGACCCGCAAAATAGCGGTTGGCTTCAGCTACGACGGCGAAAGTGGCGGCGATTGCCGCGTGGATGGCCTGATCCGTCATGCAGGCGCGGGCGCTGACCAAGGCCTCGTCCGCCATGCGCAGTATTGCTGCGTCCTCGGCGGAAAAAGCCCCCGGCTCGGGAACTTTGCCGTCGCAGTTCTTGGCGATCATCGACAGGGAACGCTGCGCCAGATTGCCGATGTCATTGGCAAGATCGGCATTGGTGCGGTTGACAAAGGCCTCATGCCCGTAGCTGCCATCCTGGCCAAATGGAATTTCACGCATTAGAAAATAGCGCGTCTTGTCAAGGCCGTATTTGTCCACCATGGCAAATGGATCGACCACATTGCCAACCGACTTTGACATTTTCTCGCCGCTGTTGAGCACAAAGCCATGGGCAAAAACGCGTTTTGGCAGGGGAACGCCTGCGGACATAAGAAAGGCCGGCCAGTAGACGGCGTGGAAGCGCACGATGTCTTTGCCGATAATGTGCATGGCCGGCCAATATTCCCACTTGGCGGAATTTGTGTCCGGATAACCTGCCGCAGTGATGTAGTTGGTCAGCGCGTCGACCCAGACATACATGACATGCTTGTCATTGCCCGGCACCTTAATGCCCCAGTCAAATGTCGTGCGCGAAATCGAAAGATCGCGCAGGCCGGACTTCACAAAGCTCGCCACCTCATTGCGTCGCTCAGCGGGCATGACAAAACCGGGATTGCGTTCATAGATTGCCAGAAGCTTGTCGCCATAGGCAGAAAGTCGGAAATAATAGCTTTCCTCCTCCACCCATTCGACGGGCGAGCCCAGCGGCTCGCGGCGCACGCCGTCCGCGCCTAAAACCGTCTCGCCCTCGTCAAAATAGGCTTCCTGACGCACCGAATACCAGCCACCATATGTGTCGAGGTAAATATCGCCATTATCCTCCATGCGCTCCCAAAGCGCCTGCACAGAGACCTTGTGCCGAGCTTCTGTGGTGCGGATGAAGTCATCGTTCGAGCAATTGAAGGTTTTCAACATTTGCCGGAAAACGGCGGAGTTCCTGTTCGCCAGCTCAATCGGCGTCACACCTTCTTTCACTGCCGTCTGCTGCATCTTCTGGCCGTGTTCGTCCGTGCCGGAAAGGAAGAACACATCCTTGCGCTCAAGCCGAGCGAATCGCGCCAAAACGTCCGTGGCAATAGCCGTGTAGGCATGGCCGATGTGCGGGACACCGTTCGGGTAGAAAATCGGGGTCGTGATGTAAAATTTCTCGGACATGCCCTGCTGCGCTCGCAATTTCAGGCTTGCCAAATAGCGCATCAACAAATGGATTGCTACACGAGTCCAGCGCGCGAATTCGTGTGCATTGCGGCGATCAGGCCGAAAACCGTCTGCTTGCGGTCGAGGTTAAAGCCTTGCGCCGCCGCCAGCAATTCGCGCGTCTCGGAAAAGCTCTTAGCCATCGTCTCAGCCTTCATCATCTGACCCGCTGCCGCGTGGCGATCCGCTGCTTTGGCGATCCTCTGAAGCAGGTGATCGGTCAAAAGCTGATACTGGATCTCCGCCTCCCGCACCGCCAGAACATCGCCCAGCCTCGCCGCCTTTTCAACATCCAGAACGCTGCCCGCGATCAGCGCGTCCGCCGTTTCGGTCACCTCCAGCCCGCCAAACTGCCGCAGCAGCAGCGCGCGCCGGACACTTCCCTCGGCGAGCGCTGACAGCTTCGCCATCTCTTCTCCGGGAACATGTCCGCCCGCAGCGGCAGCCACCGCCTTGGCGAGGTCCGCATCGCTCAGAGCCGACAACGGCACATGCTGGCAGCGGGAGCGGATGGTTGGCAGCACCCTGCCTGACGTGTGTGCTACCAGAATAAACAGCGTGCGTGCGGGCGGCTCTTCGAGGTTTTTCAAAAGCGCATTCGACGCATTGGCGTTCATGTCATTAACGGGATCTACGATGACAGCGCGGTATCCAGCGCCCGGATTGGTGCGTGAAAGCAAGTGTCCGATCCGCCGCACTTCATCGACGGTCAGCATCGTTTTGAATTTCTCGGTCTTGGCGTCAAACGGCCGCGTCAAATGCAGAACCTGACTATGCGTTCCCAGCGCCAATTGCCTGAAATCACTGCTGTTCCGGTCCAGCGGCGAGAAAGCTCCCGGTGCGCCTGGGGCATTTGGATTTGCGATCAGATGCTGTGCAAGCTGAAACGCAAAACTTGCCTTTCCAATTCCTGCCGGACCCTCCAGCAAAAGCGCGTGGTGCATCCGTCCCTGTTGATACGCCCGCGAAATCAGCCCTGCCTGGCGTTCATGGCCATAAATCGCGGCGGCTTCCACCGGCGCTTTGATGCCGTGCAGCGTGTCATGCTGTTCGGGAAGGTCAAGCGCTTGCACGGTAGGCCCTCTTCGGCGCATTGCCGCTTCTTTGCACCAAATCCAGAACCGCGCTCATGATTTCGTTTGCAACACTGTCCGGATGCTGCGCGGCGTTGACGATCTTGCACCGTTGCGGCTCCCTTTTGGCAATTTCCAGAAAGGCGGCGCGCCGCCGCCGGTGCAGCTCAAGGGTTTCCTTCTCATACCGGTCCGCTGGACCTTCCCGGCGTTCCGCCGCTCTACGCAAACCCTCTTCTGGGTCAAGATCGAGGATCAAGGTCAAATCCGGCACCATGCCGTTGACAGTGACCGCCTCCAGATCCCGGAGAAATCCGTCCGGCAGCCCGGTGTCCTCGCCTTGGTAGACCCGGCTCGAATCCATGAACCTGTCAGACAGAACGATGGTTCCCGCCGCCACCGCCGGCTTTATCACCTGTTCCACATGATCGCTGCGCGCAGCGGCGAACAAAAGCGCCTCCATCCTGTGCCCAAGCGGCTCGGCCGCGCCGGAAAGGAGCACATGCCGCACAGCTTCCGCGCCCGCAGAGCCGCCCGGCTCGCGCGTAATCAGCGTCGCAAGCCCGCGCTTGCGCAGCGTTTCGGCGAGCCGCCTGATTTGGGTGGATTTCCCTGCCCCCTCGCCGCCCTCAAATGTGATGAAAAGACCGTGCAAACCGGCTCCGATGCTTGGATTTAGCGGACACCATAGGCAACTTACGGCGCATTCTCAACGCGCCGGGAGCGTTGACTTGTGGAGGAAGGGCTAAAGCGTGCGGAACCAGCCCGTCATCAGCTCATACAACGCGTCCTCGGCGCGGCGTCTCAGATTGCCCGTTCCGACCGCTTCGCCCGCAAACACCGGAGTCTCCTGCATCAGCCGCTCACCGATGAACACCCTCAATTTGCCGACCTCTGCACCCAGCTCGACTGGAGCGGCGAGCGGCCCTTGGTAGACAATGCGCGCTTTCATTTGATCGCGGTTCGCCACCGGCACAAAAATCGACATGGTCCCCTTCGCCACAAGCGGCACGCTGGACTTTGCGCCGCCATAGACCGCCGCCTCGCCAACGGATTCACCCTCTTTGAACAAGTCGCGTTTTTCAAAGGCGCGCATGCCCCATTCCAGCATCTTGCGCCCTTCTTCGGACCGTTCGCGTTCGCTCGTCATGCCGCTCAGCGCCATAAACAGCCGGCGGCCATTGCGCGCGGACGAGCCGACAATGGCGTAGCCAGATTCCTCTGTGAACCCTGTTTTCATCCCGTCCGCGCCGATGTCCATGGCCAGCAGCGGGTTACGGTTACGCTGTTTGATCTTGTTCCATTCAAACTCGCGCTGCGAATAGATCGGATAGAATTCGGGATATTCTTTCCAGATGTGCCTTCCGAGACTGGCAAGGTCGCGCATGGTGACGCGCTGTCCGGCGGCGGGAAGCCCGGTTGAGTTTTTGAATTCCGATTTGGTCAACCCAATCACCCTGGCGCGCTCCGTCATCGCCTTGGCAAACACTTCCTCGCTGCCCGAATAGGCTTCGGCAATGGCGATGCAGGCGTCATTGGCCGACTGGATGATGACGGCATGGATCAGATCGTCGAGGCTGATGTCGGAGTCCAGCTTGGCGAACATTGTCGAGCCGCCGGAGCTGCTGCCGCCGCTTCTCCAGGCGTTTTCGCTGATATGAATCATGTCGGTAAGGCTGTGCTCACCGGTGCGGATCGACCGGAATACCAGCTCCATCGTCATCAGTTTCGCGAGCGATGCCGGCGGGATAGGCGTGTCGGCCTCTTTCTCGAACAGAATGGTACCAGTGTCGGCATCCATCAGAAACGCCTGTTTCGCCTTAGTGGCGAACAGTTCCTGCGCTTTTGAGCTGGAGAGGCTTGGCTGCGCGCATAAAAGCAGCAGCGCAAGAAGAAAACGCTTCATCAGTCCCGTCCCATGTCGACCCCAAGCGGCAACTATAGGCACTGGTCCGTCAGGAGTTCAACACAAGTTCGGTAACAGGGTGAATTCGGGAAAACAGGCCGCGCTGCGCTGCGCCTTCCGCTCGATTTTACGGCTGGTCAGACTGCGGGGTCGTTACTGCCGCACCACAAAGGCGTCCCGCGCTCCGAGCTCCCAGCTTTGCTCCAGCAGCGCGTCAATATCCGCACCTTTTGGGGCAAAAAACGAGAGCGTGACGTCCTGTCCGCTTTCTTCGCGGACTATCCGGCCCAGCGATTGCGTCTGCGTGACGATCCGCGCCGCATCGGCTCTGGAAAAAGTGCCAAGCAGGATAAATTCTTTCTCAGGAACAGCCGGTGTCCCGCTCTTCCACGATGTGTTGATCTGCGTTTCAGTCAGTCCAAGCACTGTGAACGGCGAGGGTCCTGCTGAGGCGGCGCGCGCATCGGCAAAAGCGGAAACCAGCGCTTCCCCAACCGGCTTGTCAGGCACAACCGGCCCAACGGCGGGTATCTCAACGCTTTCCATCAACGCAAACGGATCTTGCGGCGCAGGCGCCGCGGAAACCGGCGTATCGCTTTCGAGAAGCGGCTGCGTGTTGACGCCCGGCAGCTCAGGCGTCGGCCCCGCCATCGCCACCATCACGTTCGTCTGCGAAGCGTCTTGTGGAACCGCGCCGCCACCCGGCTGAAACGAGGCGAGCAAATACTGGTCGTCATGGCCATTCACCGGCGCTCGTCCGACATATTGAACGCGCACCTGCGCCGTGCCTGAGCCGGTATAGCCCAGCATTTCGGCGGCGCGCTTCGACATGTCGATCAGGCGGTTGTGCGCATAGGGCCCGCGGTCATTGACGCGGACAATCAACGTGTTGCCATTGGCAAGGTTCGTGACGCGGGCATAGCTTGGCAGCGGCATGGTGGGATGCGCCGCAGAGAGCTGGTTCATGTCGTAGATTTCGCCGTTGGCCGTACGGCGGCCGTGAAAAGCTGCGCCATACCAGGAGGCCGTGCCGCTTTTATCATAGGCCATATCTTCTTTAGGATGGTACCACTTGCCCCGAATTTTATACGGCTTGCCAACCTGCTCACGCCCGCCGCCACGCGGCATCCGCGTTGCCCTGACACCCGGCAGATGCAATGCCGCCGCAATGACGCGCGGGCTGGCTTTGACGCCATAGTCCTTCTCGGCGAAATATTCCGTGCTCCTGGCTTTGGGTTTGTAGTTTACCTTGACCGGCTCGCTTGTCGTGCAAGCCGATAGAAAAGCTGCGGCGCAAACACCGGCCAAAGCGCCTCCCAGCAAGCGATTGCGCACAGGCGCGGCATGATGCAATTCTTGTGGCAACCGATCCCCCGAACTCTGGTTCTGAGCGCCCCCGCGCCAAGCCCGACATTTGACAGGCAATGCTTGAGGTTGAATTAAAACAATGTGGCGGTTCAAAGACGAAATTCGGGCAAGCTGCACTCACGGCAGGCGATCAATGCTTTCCGCTTGCATTTTCCCCGGTTTTTGCGCAAGACGCGCCCATTCAGGAGGGGTGGCCGAGTGGTTTAAGGCAACGGTCTTGAAAACCGTCGTGCGGGAAACCGCACCGTGGGTTCGAATCCCACCCCCTCCGCCATCCGCCCTATTGTCCACATCTCAAGAGAATCTCGTCAACCACTGACTTGAGCGGCGCAGTGGCGTCGATTACTATGCCGTTTTCGGGGATTACCTCTTTGATCGCATGCAAGCGCGCGACGAGCGCCTTTTCCTCCGGTTTTCCACCCCAGTCAGTTGGGTCGCGCGCAACCCGCTCGTCGAGCCGACGATACAATATCCCAAGGTCGGCAACCTCAAGAACAAAGACGGCATCAAGCAAATCGATAAAGCGGTGAAAATTCCTGCTGCCGCCGCAAAAGAAAGATGCTGCCATGCTGTGATCATTGAGCACAGCCTTGACATTTTCCATGTCCCAAACTTGATGCTTCTGCTGCCACACAGCCTTGTCCAGTTCGTTCAAATGGGCTGGCTCGTTCACCGGCTCCCCGGTTTTTGGATCGCCCCGATACACCAGCTCCCGGTCTCCGTGCAGGACGTGAAAGCCGCGCCGCTGCAACTCTTCGGCAACGGCGTTTTGCCCGCGCCGGAGACGCCTTCGATCAAGTAGTTTTTGATGGCCACTGTCACCTCGTGTTGGAAGGCCCGCGCCCGCGAAAAATGCTTCGCTTCACGTTCCGCAAAATGTGCGGGTCACTTCCTCACCCGCTTCGGGAGCAAGTTCATATTTGGCGAACTCCGCCTTCGACACATACGGCTGCGCAATCGCCGCCAGCATTTCATGAAACGGGACAAAATCCCCTGCATCCTCCGCCGCCCGAATCACTTCCTCAACCCGATGGTTGCGCGGGATGCGGGCCGGGTTTGACTGGCGCATCAGCAGCGCCCGCGCCTCTGCGGATTGCGGCTCGCGGGCCAAGCGCGCCTGCCAGCCGCTGATCCATCCGTCAAAGGCTGCGATGTCGGTGAACAGGCTTCGGAAAGAATCTCTTTCCTCCATACGCTTACGCGACGAGACCAGCCGCCGGAAGGCGATGGTGAAATCCATATTGTTGTCGAGAAGCAGCGCAAGCCACACCTTGACGAGCGCCTCGTCGCCTTCCTCCGCGCTCAACAGCCCAAGCTTGCGCCGCATGGCGTCCAGCCAATGGCGCTCGAAGCGTCCGGGAAACGCGCCGATCATCTCATTGGCCAGATCCAGCGCCTTGACTTCATCCGCATCCAGAAGCGGCAGCAGCGTCTCGGCGAGGCGCGCCAGATTCCACTGCGCGATGACGCTTTGGTTTGAGTAGGCGTAGCGGCCATACTCGTCGATGGAGGAGAACACCTTGTTCGGATGATAATTATCCAGAAAGGCGCAGGGGCCGAAATCGATTGTTTCGCCGGAAATGGTCATATTATCCGTGTTCATCACCCCATGGATGAAACCCACGCCCATCCATTGCGCAATCAGCCGCGCCTGCCGCTCCATCACTGCATCAAGGAAAGCGGCATACGGGCGCTCCGCCTGCTTCGCTTCGGGATAATGCCGGTCAATCGCATGGTCGGCCAGCCGCTTCACTGATCCTGTGTCGCCCCTCGCCGCAAAAAACTGGAATGTGCCGACGCGTATATGGCTTGCCGCGACGCGGGTGAACACCGCGCCGGGCTTGCCTGTCTCGCGCTGCACCCGCTCGCCAGTCAAAACCGCCGCCAGCGCCCGCGTCGCCGGAATGCCGAGGGCGTGCATCGCTTCAGAAACGATGTATTCGCGCAAAACCGGCCCCAGCGCTGCCCGCCCGTCGCCGCGCCGGGAAAACGGCGTTGGGCCCCCGCCTTTCAGCTGGATATCGCGGCGCGCGCCGTGGCGGTCAATGACTTCGCCCAGAAGTATCGCCCGCCCGTCGCCGAGCTGCGGAACGAAATGGCCAAACTGGTGACCGGCATAGGCCATTGCGAGCGGCTCGGCGCCGGAAGGGAGGGCATTGCCGGAGAAGATCGCAGCGAGGTCTTTCTCAGGAGCCGCTTCCTCAAGCCCCAGATCCCCGGCCAATTTGGTGTTGAAGACAATCAGGCGCGGCGCGGCGACTGGCGTTGGATTGACGCGCAGATACATGTCCGTGAGATCACGCGCATAGCTGTTATCAAATGAAAACAACGCTCTTGCGGTGTTTTCTTCGACTGTCTTGGACTGTGCCGCCACTTAGGCGTTTTCCTTCTTCAGCCGGTTTATCGCCACCTCCTGCATACATCCCGGCATCATCTGCATGAACTCGATCCGGTTGCCGTCCGGATCGCCGACCCAGCACTGCCAGTTGCCGTCAAGGCCCACCTTCGGTTCGTGTAAGAATGCGACGCCCCGGGCGCGCAGGTCCGCCGCCGTCGCCTGCATGTCCTCAACTTCAAGGCAGAAGTGATTGATCGCATTGGCGTTCCAGCCCGGCGCCACATCGCCCTCGCCGCCGGGGAAAATCTCGATGAACTGGTCATCCGTCATGCGCAGATAAACGAGCATAAGCGCGCCGTCGTCGTGATGGATGCGCATCATTTCCTTGAAGCCGAGCGTGTCGCGGTAAAAGGCGAGCGAGCGGTCGAGGTCATTGACCTTCAGGGCGGCGTGGGCGAGCGATTTGATTTTCAGCGGGGTCATGTGTTCCTCACA
This sequence comes from Phyllobacteriaceae bacterium, assembly GCA_031373225.1. Lineage (GTDB taxonomy): Bacteria > Pseudomonadota > Alphaproteobacteria > Rhizobiales > Rhizobiaceae > JANOYJ01. Next base: position 19,209 of record JANMMM010000068.1, read on the forward strand.
AAGATGCCGGGAGAGCTTACACGAAAATAGGCGCCATGCTAACCCGGATCACACTCTCAAACTGAACCGCGGACTATGGGCAAAGAACCGGCTTCCACACCGTTTGACCGCAAAATGATCGAATCCGCTGCAGGCGCTGCGGTGTTTTCGCGCGGCCTCGCCTATCATGAGAAGGGCCGGGCCAAAATCAAATCTGCGGACAGCGGGCGGATTATCGCAATTGTGAGCGGCTCGGAAGACTACCGGGTGGAGCTGCGTGTCGGCGGCGGGTTGCTTTCCGGCACCTGCAATTGCCGCGCCCGCGAGGACAGCGATGTGTGCAAGCACATGGTGGCGGCGGCGCTGGCGGCCAATGATTTGCCGGGAGAAAAAGACGGCTTGCCCGTGCAGAAGAAATCGCTGCTGGTCGCTTTTCTCGAGACACTTCCGCGCGAACGGCTGATCGCCATCATCACCGACCACGCGGCGCGCCACCCCGAGATTGAGAGGGCGCTTGAGCTTGCCGCAATGGCGGGCGGCAGGAACGGCGCTGAAGTGCTCGATTTCTTCCGCCGCGCCTTGAAGAAATCCATCAAAGTCCGCGGCTTTATCGAATACCGTCAAGCAGGCGCCTGGGCGCGCGGCGTCGAGGAAGTGCTGGAGGCCATGGCGGGGCTTGTGGATGACGGCCATGCAGACGCCGCCATGACACTGACGGAGGAGGCGCTGGGGCTGGTCAACGAAGCCGCGATGAACATGGACGATTCCGACGGAAATGCCGGAGGTGTGCTCTGGACCCTGCGCGAGATGCACGCCAAGGCCGCTGAGGCGGTGAAGCCGGAGCCGCGCGCCTTTGCTGCGCGGCTGCTGCATCTGGTGTCATCGCTCGATTTTTTCGAGGCTGGCCAGATCACCGGCTATTACGCGGACGCGCTCGGCGCGGAGGGGCTGGCGGAACTGGAGCGTCTGGCGCTGGCCGGACTCGACAAGCTGCCCTCAAAACTGAGGAGAGCGAAAGTCTATGTCGCCGACGAACACATGTCGGACCGCTATTCCCTCACCCAGATTGCCGAGGACTGCGCCAAGCTGCGCGGCGATGTCGACGCGCAGCTGGCATTGCTCCAGCGCGACCTTTCCGCCGCCTATCAATATCTCGGCATTGTCGAGCTTCTGCGCAAACATGGCCGTGCCGCCGAGGCGCTGAAATGGGCCAAAGACGGCATGTTCGTCTTTGAGGATGATCCGGATGAGCGGCTGACATTCGCCTGCGTGAGCCTGCTTGATGAGGCGGGCGAGGCCGATGCGGCGGCGGAACTGCTCTGGAAAGAGTTCACCGCCAACCCGAGCGGGCGGCTGTATGCCAATCTCGCCGTCCGCGCCGGCGCGTCCACACGCCGCGCGGTGACCGACCGGGCAATTGCGCTGCTGGAGGCGCGGCTGGCCCGGTCCACACCGCTCTACCGGCAGGATCATGTGGTCAAACCGCTGATCCTCGTCATCCTGACCGAGGAGAAGCGCTATTTTGAGGCATGGGATTGCGTAGCGCGGCACGGCATTCCGCTGACCTCGTCCTACGTCGAAACTCTCGCCGACAAAAGCGCCGAAGCGCATCCGGCGGAGGCCGTGACGGTCTGGAAAATGAAGATCGAAGAGTGCGTGCGGATGGGCGGCAACCAGAACTACGATATCGCGCACGCGCTTGTCATCCGGGCGGGAAAGCTGGCCGCAGGCTCCGCCGCCAAGCAGGAGCATGGCGTCTATGTGACAGAGATTCTGAAACGTCACAAAGCCAAGCGGAATTTTATCCGGCTGTTTTCCTGAGAAAGGGCAAAGAAGAGTCATAAACGACCGAAAGCGCTTTTTCAGATGCGGCGCTTACGCAATTTCTTGTTCCATGCTAACGCCCCGCGCAAATCCCATCAGGACCGCCCCATGACCGCCGCCCCGCGCATTTCCTTTGTCTCCCTCGGCTGCCCGAAGGCGCTGGTTGATTCCGAGCGGATCATCACGCGGCTGCGCGCCGAGGGCTATGACATCACGCGCAAACATGACGGCGCGGACATGGTGATCGTCAACACCTGCGGCTTCCTTGACTCCGCCCGCGACGAGTCCCTCGATGCCATCGGCGCGGCTTTGTCGGAGAACGGCAAAGTCATTGTCACCGGCTGCCTCGGCGCGGAGCCGGACGTCATCCGGCAGCGCCATCCGAACGTCTTGGCGATCACCGGTCCGCAGGCCTATGAAAGCGTCATGTCAGCCGTGCATGAGGCCGCGCCGCCATTGCATGACCCATTCATGGACCTCGTGCCGCCGCAGGGCGTCAAGCTGACGCCGCGCCATTATGCCTATTTGAAAATCTCCGAAGGCTGCTCCAACCGCTGCTCCTTCTGCATCATTCCCTCGCTGCGCGGCGATCTGGTGTCACGTCCCATCGGCGACGTGCTGCGCGAGGCGGAGAAGCTGGTGGCGGCCGGCGTCAAGGAACTGCTCGTCATCTCACAGGACACCAGCGCCTACGGCCTCGACATCAAGTATGCCGAGAGCCAATTTCAAGATCGCTCCGTCAAGGCCAAATTCCTCGACCTGTCGCGCGAACTCGGTCAGATGGGCGTGTGGGTGCGGATGCACTATGTCTACCCCTACCCGCATGTGGACGATGTCATTCCGCTGATGGCGGAGGGCAAAATCCTGCCCTATCTCGACATCCCGTTCCAGCATGCCAGCCCGCAGGTCTTGAAAAACATGAAGCGCCCGGCGCATCAGGGCAAAACCTTCGAGCGCATCGGCAAATGGCGCGAAACCTGTCCGGACCTTGCCGTGCGCTCGACCTTCATTGTCGGCTTTCCCGGCGAGACCGAGGAAGATTTCGACATGCTGCTCGACTGGGTGGACCATGCCAAGATCGACCGCGCCGGCGCGTTCAAATATGAGCCGGTGCGCGGCGCGAAGGCCAATGACCTTGGGCTGGAGCTGGTGCCGGAAGAGGTCAAGGACAGCCGCTACAAACGCTTCATGGAGCGGCAGCAGAAAGTTTCCGCTGGGCTTTTGAAAAAGAAGGTCGGGCTGCGACTGCCGGTGATTATCGACAAGGTTGACGGGCTGGCAGCGACCGGGCGCACCAAGTATGACGCGCCCGAGATTGACGGGTCGGTGCATGTCACATCGCGGCGGCCGGTGCGGGCGGGCGATATTGTGACGGTGAGGATCGAACGCAGCGATGCGTATGATTTGTTTGGGCAGGCGGTTTGACAGGCGCCGGTTCTTCCTAAGCCCGCATTGCTTGCTTCGGCCTTTCCGAGACTGGCGCAATCGCCGCCTCAAATTTCGCCGAGTCTGAAACCCATCCAAGCATCGCCTCGACAATAAGCAGAGTAGCGTCGTGGTTGCTTCGCGGCGCAATGTCGCCGAGCGGCTCTGAAGCGCAATCGACCAGCAATACGGACAGATAGTCGCGGAAAAAGGCGTCGCGCATGGTTGATTCAACGCAGACGCTCGTCGTGCATCCGGTGAAGATGAGATGGCGGATCGACCAACCCTTCAGAATTGCGTCGAGTTCAGTCTCAAAAAATCCGCTGAACCGGTGCTTCTCCACAATCGTGTCGCCCGGCTCCGGCGCGAGCTCATCGACAATCTGCGTGCCCCAATCACCCTGGATCAAGACACGGCCCCTGCCCGGAACCGGCGCGGCTTGTCCAACGCGGAATAAATTGAGGTGTCGCACCTTGTTCGGCGCGTCTTCGGCTCCGATGTCCGAAAGATCAGGGCGAAAACCCATTTTCAGATAGACAATTTTGATGTCAGCCGCTCGCGCCGCCGACAACACTCTGGCTGTTGGCGCAATGCAGGATTGGATGCCCGAAATGTCCAATCCGGCGCGGTGGAACATGCCGCCTTCCGAGCCGAAGTCGTTTTGCATATCGACCACGATCACAGCCGTCGCCGCCGGATCGAATGGGATCGGCCCGGTTGTCGTCACAAATGTTTTCAGAAATGCTGATGCCATAACCTGCCTCCATGCCCCGGAGTGATTTGCGGCGCGCGCCGGTCTTCCGGCAAACGCCGCGTATCAAACTGCTCTCAAATGACCAATTGCGCAAGTTCTTGCCCGGATCGCTCAGGGAAGAAGGATGGTCGCCCCCGTGGTCCCCCTGCCCTCCAGCGCCCGATGCGCGTCGGCGGCGTCGGCGAGCTTGAACTTCTGGTTCAAATTAATCTTCACCACTCCACTCCCGACCACATCAAACAGCGCGCCCGCGCTCAACTCCAGCTCGGCGCGCGAGGCTGTGTAGGCGAACATGGTGGGCCGTGTGGCGAACAGCGAGCCGCGCTGGGCGAGATGCGCCAAGGTGAAGCCCTCAATCGGGCCGGACGACTGGCCGAAGCAGCAGAACATGCCCCGCGGCTTCAGACTGTCGAGCGAGCCGAGCCATGTTGTCTTGCCGACAGAATCGTAAACCGCGTCCACACCCTTGCCGCCGGTGATTTCCTTGACGCGCTCGACGAAATTCTCCGTGTTGTAATTGATGACATGCGCATAACCATGCGCCCGCGCCAGCGCGCATTTTTCTTCCGAGCCGGCAGTGCCGATCATCGCCGCCCCGAGATGGCTGCCCCACTGCCCGGCGATCAGTCCGACGCCGCCGGCGGCGGCATGGAACAGGATGGCGTGGCCGGGCTTCACCTCAAAGGCGCGGCGCAGCAGAAACTCCGCCGTCATCCCCTTCAGCATCATCGCCGCAGCGGTCTCAAAGGAAATGCTTTCCGGAAGCTTCAGCAGCCGGTCGGCGGCGATGTTGCGTTCCTCTGCATAAGAGCCGATTGTCGCGGCATAGGCGACACGGTCGCCGACTTTGACGCCGGATGCGCCCTCGCCAAGCGCCGTGACAATCCCCGCCCCTTCATTGCCGGGCGTGAATGGCATTCCGGCGGGGGATGGATAAAGGCCGGTGCGGAAATAGACGTCGATGAAGTTGACACCAATGGCATGGTTCCTCACCCGCGCCTCGCCCGGACCTGGCGGCGGCAGCTGCACATCTTCATATTTCAGGACTTCCGGGCCGCCATGATGATCAATGCGGATTGCCATGGTCATGTCAGTGTTCCTTCCCGGAAATAAGGTCCTCCAAGAACACGTCTTCGGCGGCGTAGTCAAACTGGTCGTTCGGGTAACAGCAATTCTAAATGCCTCGTTTATTCCGCCCTTTTCTGAGGCAAGCCTCATTTTTCATCAGGGCGGTGGATTTGAGGTGATGAGGGTTTGGAGGAGGACGGTCCAGTTGGGGAAGATGTGGTAGGCGGACAGAGTGGCGA